>JAJQCU010000424.1 GCA_021202575.1 Lachnospiraceae bacterium | reverse complement strand
AGGCTCTGGATATTTCAGACCTTGCCGACCGCCATCCCATGACTTTATCCGGCGGACAGAAGCAGCGGGTTATCATTGCCTCTGCAATGTTCTGTGGAAAAAAGATTTTGTATTTTGACGAGCCTACATCCGGCCTTGATTTCAGCCACATGATGCAGACCTGCCAACTACTAAAGCATCTCCAGAAGGAGAATGTCTTTCTGTTTATTATCACCCATGATTATGAATTGATTGCTTCTGTCTGCGACAGTGTGATCCATATCGAGGATGGGCGGGTACAGGAACAATATCTTTTGAATGAAGCCGGAATCGTAAAGTTGCGGGATTTCTTCTCTGGCTGTTATTTGTAAGAGGGAGCAACGCGGACGGTTTTTACACTTCCCGTTTTGTCTGTACGTCTTTTTTCACAACCCCTTCCTCCCTCGTGTTTCTCTGATCTATACCAGCCTCTCTACACGCTGTTAGCGTTGGCTAACCCATATTTTAACAGATACAGGGGAAGAAATCAATGCGGAATATGAGCTGTTTTGCGGTACTAAATTAAAATGAATTGGTTTTTCTCAAATCTTATTATTCCATCATCACGCATTTTACAAAGTTCTTTAGACATAGCACTTCGGTCAACCGAAAGGAAATCGGCAAGCTGTTGACGGTTGAATGGAATTATAAAGGTAGAACTGTTTTGTCGGCTTGATTCCTCGGATAAATGAGACATTAGTTTCCTGCGGCAGAATTGACAATTACGATATGAATGACCTTTGGAATGCAGACGAGGATATTCGCTCGCTCAAATTCCTTATTCTGTTCGGTATTCGTGGTGTTGCTGCTTATGCTTATCATGCTTCCAGGCTTGGCTATACTGATATCGACGTCAATAAATTTTTCTATAAGGCGCTGTTTGCCATCGGTATGACAGATTGGGGTATGGATGAGCTTCTTCCCATCGTTATGGAAACAGGCGAGGCCAGTCTGAAATGTATGGCTTTACTGGATAAGGCAAATCGACATTTTCACGAAACAGCTTGACTTTTCTATTGAGAAACTCCTATAATGTAGACGCTTGCTCGGAGGGTGAGTCATTCGTAAGAAATGACGAGCTGGATAAGGCTACAGGCTGAAATGTCTGTCTCTTATCCGGCTCTTTTCTTTTGGAGGAGAAAATGGACTTTTTAAAAGATGACATCAAAACTGTATATTTCCGCTGTCTTGCTGCGGCCTTTGGCAGCGCGTTTATTTCTTCCGTATATGGTATTGTGGATATGGCCATGGTCGGGCAGTATCAGGGGCCGAACGGAACCGCAGCTCTGGCAATCGTGTCCCCCGTCTGGAACATTCTGTACAGCATGGGACTGCTGGTAGGTATCGGGGGAGGTGTTTTATTTTCAACTTACAAGGGGATGTCCGGGAAGGACCAGAATCGCTCGAATGAAATTTTTACAGCTGCTTTCATCGGATGCATCATTCTGTCATTGGCGGGGTGGCTGATGCTGATTTTTTTCGAGGAGGAATTGCTGGTGATATTTGGGGCGGAGGAAACGCTTCTGCCTCTGGCGAAGGAATATCTGCTTCCCGTAAAATTTGTCGTTCCGGCATTTCTGTTTACGCAGTTTTTAAGCGCGTTCCTGCGAAATGACAAAGACCCCGGACTTGCAACAACAGCTGTTTTATGCGGATGAGTTTTTAATATTTTCGGCGACTGGCTTTTTATTTTTGCTCTGGACATGGGGATCATGGGCGCAGGTCTTGCGACATCCGCAGGCGCGGTGGTTTCTCTGATTGTTATGCTGACGCACTTTTTCAGTGGGAAAAACAGCATTCATTTAAGAATGCCGCGGCACGTTATTCCGTCATTGGGACGGATTGTCACGACAGGATTTTCGTCCTTCTTTATTGATATAGCAATGGGAATTCTTACTGTGCTGTTCAACCGGCAGATCGTAAAGTACATTGGAACAGATGCCCTGGCCGTGTATGGAATCATCATCAATATCAGCACCTTCGTACAGTGTTGCGCCTACAGCGTAGGGCAGGCTTCCCAGCCGATTATATCTGTAAATTTTGGAGCAAAAAAGATGCCCCGTATCCGGCAGGTTCCGAAGTATGCAGTGATGACATGTGCAGTATTTGGCATTTTATGGACGGTTCTGGCTGAGCTTGCCCCAAATATATTTGTCCGGATTTTTATGTCACCGACAGAAAACATATTGAAAATTGCGCCGGATATTATCCGTAAGTACGGAATTTCCTTCCTCCTGTTGCCGTTTAATATCTTTTCAACCTACTATTTTCAGGCAATCATGAAAAATGCGGTTTCATTCGTGATATCGGTCGGACGCGGGACGATTATCAGTGGGATACTGATTTTTTTGCTGCCTGTTCTGGCCGGGGCGGATTCCATCTGGTTCGCAATGCCGATTACGGAATTCGTTGTGGCTGTGTACGTGATCATTATGATGAAAAGGTGCAATATGACAGATGATGCTACTCATTATTAGTCTGGACATAATCCAGCAGTAAAAACACAGCCCACAGCCATCGGAATAATCGAATGAAGCGACAGCCATGCTTCCATGTTCTTCGACACGTCTAACAGCTCCCTGACTTCCTCCACCGTCATTTCCTCCGCCATACAACTGCCAGGTAATTCTCTCTTCGAATATCCTTTTCAATTTGTAATGGGATCTGAGCCACTATAGATTTCAATTCAGATGAAGCAAACTGTTGAACCCGCGTATAATAAATACTTGATCTAACATCAACTCTCTTGTTCAATAAATCGTCAGCGGACACAGCCTTATTTTCAATCAGCAACTCCAGAAAATAAACATGGCGGGGTTCTTTCTCCCTCTTTCTTTTATTTGATTCAGTATTTAATTGATCAGTATTTGTTAAATCAGTATTTAATTGCGCCCGATTTTCCAGCACAGGTTTATCCAGCGCAGGTTTTTCCAGTGCTGGATTATCCAGTGCTGGATTTTCTGCTTCTGGATGCAGATCTTTTTTCTGCGGCCTTTCGTAGATCACATAAATGTTATCCCGAAGCAGACCTTTCTCATCGCGCCTGCGCTCCCGGACCAGATAACCGCATTCCTCCAGTTCCCTCAGCGTGGAGGAAATACCGCTCCTGCCTTCTTTGCAGTTCTTTGAAAGACCGGCATATAACCACCTCCTAACCCGGACCGGTCCGTAAAGCCCTGCGGTCTCCCAGAACGGCATTCATTACCTTCACAGTACACCATCCAATACAGGGTCCATGTTTTCCGTATGGGCAGCCATTACATAGGCAATCACTACCATTTTTCACTTCTTTTTCATCATAAACGATATAAAAACAATTCTGCTCGCCCAGAGAACAGACTGCCTCTCGTTCTTTCCAAAAATAACAAAGCTCATACTCTTTCGGTCTGTCCCTGGAATAACGAAAGTTACCGTCCGCAGCATCGCTGTTCATACATTTCCACCTCCAATCTATTTGATTTTGGACATAAAAAAGAGCGTATACCCTTTTCCATAGATTGGAACGATATACGCTCTGATTTTATCGGACATAAAGTCCATTTGCCTTTCGATAAGCAGATGCCTGCTCATAACTTAACGGCAAATCAAACGAGAGAAAACTCCTACCTACTTGCAATGGCTGCCTGTGCCGCCGCCAGCCTTGCGATCGGTACGCGGTACGGGTAGCAGCTGACATAATCCAGGCCGATCTGGTGGCAGAACTCCACGGAGGAGGGATCGCCGCCGTGCTCGCCGCAGATGCCGATGTGCAGATCCGGGCGCGCCTCTCTGCCCAGCTTGATAGCCATCTTCATCATCCGGCCCACGCCCACCTGATCCAGCTTCGCGAAGGGATCGCTCTCCAGGATCTTGGCGTCATAATAGTCATTCAGGAACTTGCCGGCGTCGTCGCGGGAGTAGCCATAGACCATCTGAGTCAGGTCGTTGGTGCCGAAGCAGAAGAAATCCGCTTCCTTGGCGATCTCGTCCGCAGTCAGGCAGGCTCTTGGGATCTCGATCATGGTGCCCACATGATATGTCAGGGCAACGCCGGAGGCCTCGACCTCCGCATCCGCGGTGGCGACCACAGTCTTTTTCACATATACCAGCTCCTTCACCTCGCCAACCAGCGGGATCATGATCTCCGGCACAATATTCCAGTCCGGATGGGCCTTCTTCACCACCAGAGCGGCACGGATTACAGCCTTAGTCTGCATCACAGCGATCTCCGGGTAGGAGACAGCCAAACGGCAGCCCCTGTGCCCCAGCATGGGGTTGAACTCGTGCAGGGAGTCGCAGATTGCCCGGATTTCCTCCACGGTCTTGCCCTTGGCCTGGGCCAGCTTCTCAATGTCCGCCTCCTCGGTGGGAACGAACTCGTGCAACGGCGGATCAAGGAAACGGATGGTCACAGGATTTCCCTCCATGGCCTCATAGAGCTGCTCGAAATCCTCCTGCTGCAAGGGCAGGATTTTCGCCAGAGCGGCTTCCCTCTCCTCCACAGTGTCGGAGCAGATCATCTCACGGAAAGTGGCGATTCTGTCCTCCCCGAAGAACATGTGCTCGGTGCGGCACAGGCCGATGCCCTGAGCGCCCAGCTCCCTGGCCTTTCTGGCGTCAGCGGGCGTATCCGCGTTGGTGCGCACCTCCAGCTTCCTGAATTCGTCCGCCCAGGCCATGATGCGGCCAAACTCACCCTCCACAGTGGCCTCCACTCTGGGCACCGCGCCCTCATAGACACAGCCGGTGCTGCCGTTAAAGGAGATCACATCTCCCTCATGATATTCCCTGCCATTTAAGGTAAATTTCTTATCGGCCTCGTCCATGACGATGTCGCCGCAGCCGGACACACAGCAGGCGCCCATGCCTCTTGCCATCACAGCCGCGTGGCTGGTCATGCCGCCGCGGACTGTCAGAATGCCTTCCGACACCTTCATGCCGGTGATATCCTCCGGGGAGGTCTCCAGACGGACTAACACCACCTTCTCGCCCTTCGCGGACCACTCCACAGCGTCCTCGGCGGTGAAAACAATTTTGCCGCAGGCAGCTCCGGGAGCCGCGCCCAGACCTCTGGTGATGGGCGTTTCCTTCTTCAGCGCTTCCTGATCAAAGGTGGGATGCAGCAGGGTATCCAGGTTTCTCGGATCGATCATGGCTACCGCTTCCTCAGGCGTTCTCATGCCCTCGTCCACAAGGTCGCAGGCAATCTTCAGTGCCGCCTGGGCGGTGCGCTTGCCGTTTCTGGTCTGCAGCATATACAGCTTGCCGTGCTCCACGGTAAACTCCATATCCTGCATATCTCTGTAATGATCCTCCAGAATTCTGCACACCTCCGTAAACTGCGCGAAGGCCTCCGGGAATTTCTCCGCCATCTCATCGATATGCATCGGGGTGCGCACGCCGGCCACCACGTCCTCGCCCTGAGCGTTGGTCAGGAACTCACCAAACAGGCCCTTCTGTCCTGTCGCGGGGTCACGGGTGAAGGCCACGCCGGTACCGCAGTCATCGCCCATATTGCCGAAGGCCATGGACTGCACATTGACGGCGGTGCCCCAGGAATAGGGAATATCATTGTCTCTGCGATACACATTGGCGCGGGGGTTGTCCCAGGAGCGGAACACCGCCTTGATGGCGCCCATCAGCTGCTCCTTGGGATCATCCGGGAAATCGGAACCGATTTTGGACTTATACTCCGCCTTAAACTGCTCCGCGAGCTCCTTTAAATCCTCCGCGTTCAGCTCCACATCCTGCTTCACGCCCCGGTTTTCTTTCATCTCATCGATCAGGGTCTCAAAATACTTCTTGCCGACCTCCATAACCACGTCGGAATACATCTGGATAAATCTTCTGTAGCAGTCCCAGGCCCAGCGGGGATTGCCGGACTTTTTGGCAATCGCCTCCACAACCTTCTCATTCAGTCCCAGATTTAAAATTGTATCCATCATGCCCGGCATGGAAGCTCTGGCGCCGGAACGGACGGATACAAGGAGCGGATTCTCCTCATCCCCAAATTTCTTACCGGTCTCCTCCTCCAGCCATACCACATACTCGTTGATCTGCGCCTTGATCTCGTCATTGATCTCACGGCCATCCTCATAGTACTGTGTGCAGGCCTCCGTGGTAATGGTGAAGCCCTGCGGAACTGGCAGCCCCACGTTGGTCATCTCCGCCAGGTTGGCTCCCTTGCCGCCCAGCAGATTCCGCATGTCCGCGCTGCCTTCCCGAAATTTGTAGATCCATTTTTTTCCCATGTAATATGTCCTCCCTTATGAACATAATATGCCGCCCTGTTTCAGGCGGCCTCTGGACTGTTATCCGACAGTCCCCGACAGATGCAAAATTTCTGTCCTTGAAGTGTGTTACAG
>JAJQCU010000346.1 GCA_021202575.1 Lachnospiraceae bacterium | reverse complement strand
CTGGGAGGACTCCACGATTCTGGCCAATATTCTGGTCATCATGTCTTTCACCCTGAACCGGGTCTACACGGAATACTACCGCAGCCGGGGATACGATTTTACCATCACCTCCTCCACCGCCTACGACCAGAAATTTGTTTACGGCAGAAATATCTATGAAAATATTTCCTATCTGGTGGATCAGGTGTTCAACAATTATCTGGCCCGCCCCGGCGTGACCCAGCCCATTTTTACCTCCTACTGCGACGGCCAGAGGGCCACCTGCACGGGCTTAAGCCAGTGGGGCAGCAAATATCTGGGAGACGAGGGCTACAGCGCCATTGAGATCGTCCGCTACTATTACGGCTCCGACATGTATATCGCCACCGCCGAACAGATTTCCGGGGTGCCGGCCTCTTATCCGGGGTATGATCTGACCATCGGCTCCACCGGCGACAAGGTGCGACAGCTTCAGCAGCAACTCAACCGGATCGCCCAGAATTATCCCGCCCTCCCAAAGCTGACCGCGGACGGAATCTACGGCTCCCTGACCGCGGAGAGCATGCGCGCCTTCCAGAAAATTTTCAGCCTTCCCCAGACCGGCGTCACCGACTTTCCGACCTGGTACGCCGTCAGCCGCATCTATGTGGCGGTGAGCAGGATCAGCGAGCCGGGCGCATACTGAGAAAAACCCTCCGGGATCATCTGACAGGATTCTCCCGGAGGGTTTTTCTTTACTTTATGAAGTTGGTCCGCCTACTGCGTCACCTGATTGCCGGTATACAGCTGGTAATACTTGCCCTTCTGCGCAATCAGCTCATCGTGGCTGCCGCGCTCGATGATGCGGCCCATCTCCAGCACCATGATGCAGTCGGAGTTTTTGATGGTGGACAGCCTGTGAGCGATGACGAAGGTGGTCCTGCCGGCCATCAGACGATCCATGCCCTCCTGCACCAGGCGCTCGGTCCTGGTATCGATGAAGGAGGTGGCCTCATCCAGAATCAGCGCGGGCGGGTTGGCCACAGCCGCTCTGGCGATGGCCAGAAGCTGTCTCTGGCCCTGAGAGAGGTTGCTGCCGTCGCCGGTCAGCATGGTATTGTAGCCGTCCGGCAGTCTGTCGATGAAGAAGTCCGCCCTGGCCAGCTTCGCGGCCTCGATGCACTCTGCGTCAGTGGCGTCCAGCTTGCCGTAGCGGATGTTGTCCATGACGGTGCCGGTGAACAGGTGGGTATCCTGCAGCACCATGCCCAGGGAACGGCGCAGATCGCCCTTTTTGATCTTATTGATATTGATGCCGTCGTAACGGATCTTGCCGTCCTGATTATCGTAGAATCGGTTGATGAGGTTGGTGATGGTAGTCTTTCCGGCGCCGGTGGAGCCGACGAAGGCGATCTTCTGTCCCGGCTGGGCGTAGAGCTCAATATCATGCAGCACCATCTTGTCATCGGTATAACCGAAGTCCACGTGATCCATCACCAGATCGCCCTGCAGGAGCTGGTAGGTGGTGGTGTCGCTGTCCTTGTGATAATGCTTCCAGGCCCAGACGCCGGTGTGCTCCCTGACCTCGATGACCTTGCCCATATTGTTCACACGGGCGTTGCACAGGCCCACATAGCCGTCGTCGGTCTCCGGCTCCGCGTCCAGCAGGTTGAAAATACGCTCCGCGCCTGCCATGGCCATGATGATGGAGTTGAACTGCATGGACACCTGGTTGATGGGCTGGCCCAGGCTCTTCACCAGCTGCAGGAACGTGACCAGGGTCCCCAGCGTGACGCCCGCGATGCCGCCGCCCAAGATCACCAGCGTGCCGCCGATGGCAGCGCACAGCACGTAGCTTAGGTTGGACAGCTGTGAGTTCACAGGCCCCAGCATGTTGGAGAAAGCGTTAGCCCTGGTGGCGTTGACCCGAAGCTCCTCGTTCAGCTCGTCAAATTTCTCGATGGCCTTCTCCTCGTGGCAGAAGACCTTCACCACCTTCTGGCCGGTCATCATCTCCTCAATGTAGCCGTTCAGAACGCCCAGCGCTTTCTGCTGGCGTGTGAAATACATACCGCTTCGTTTGGTCAGCGCCCTCACCGCTCCGACCATCACGCACACCATAACCAAAGCGATGCCGGTCAGCGGCAGGCTCAGCACAATCATGGAAACCACCGTGCCCACAATGGTCACGCCGCTGTTTAAAATCTGCGGCAGCGCCTGGCTGATCAGCTGGCGGAGAGTATCGATGTCGTTGGTATAAACCGACATGATATCGCCGTGGGCGTGGGTGTCAAAATATTTGATGGGTAAGCTCTCCATATTATTGAACAGCTTGATACGCATATTCCGGAGAGTTCCCTGAGTCACATAGATCATCAGGCGGTTGTAAATAAAGTTGCTGGCCGCGCCCAGCAAATAGACAAAGGCCACGCTGATCAGCGCGGTTAAAAGGCCGCTAAAATCCGGATTATCCGCCGCCAGCAGCGGGGTAATATAATCATCGATCAATGACCGGATAAACAGCGTTCCGCGAAGGCTCGCTAGGGCCGAAATCAGAATACATACCACCACTACGATCAGATGAACCTTATACTCCTCCAGAAGGACCTGAAAAACTCTCGTCAGGAGTTCTGTCATGCTTTTTTCCGTTTTGGGTTTTGCCCCGATCTGTTGTCTCGGCATATTCAGTCACCTCCCACTTCATCGAAGTCACCGCTGCCCTGCGTCTGGGACTCATAGATGCTTCTGTAGATTTCATTGGTCTTCATCAGCTCCTCGTGAGTACCGAAGCCGTCCACATGGCCGTCTTCCAGGACGATGATCTTATCCGCGTCCTCGATGCTAGACACTCTCTGGGAAATAATGAATTTGGTGGTATTGGGGATCTGCTCCCGGAACGCCCTGCGGATCTTTGCGTCGGTAGCGGTATCCACCGCGCTGGTGGAATCGTCCAGGATCAGAACCTTCGGCTTTTTCAACAAAGCTCTGGCAATGCACAGACGCTGGCGCTGGCCGCCGGAGACGTTGGTACCGCCCTGCTCAATGTGCGTATTGTAGCCTTCCGGCATTCTCTGGATAAACTCATCCGCGCAGGCCATCTTACAGGCTACCCTGCACTCCTCGTCGGTGGCGTTCTCATTACCCCAGCGCAGGTTCTCTAAAATGGTGCCGGAGAAGAGCTGGTTATTCTGCAATACAACGGAAACCTCATTGCGCAGGGTTTCCAAATCGTAGTCCCTGACATTGTGGCCGCCCACCATGACCTTGCCCTGGGTCACGTCATACAGGCGGCTGATCAGGTTGACGAAGCTGGTCTTACCTGTGCCGGTGCCGCCCATGATGCCGATCGTCTCCCCGGCCTTCACGTGAATGTCAATATCAAAGAGCACGTCCTTGCGGGCTGTTTTGTGATAGGAAAAATAAACGTGGCTGAAATCCACGCTGCCGTCCGGCACCTCAAAGAACGGATGCGGGGGGTTGACCAGGTCCGGCTCCTCATTCAGGACCTCAGCGATACGCCGGGCGCTGGCGATGGCCATGGAGAGCATGACGAAGATCATGGAGAGCATCATCAGGCTCATCAGCACGCTCATGCAGTACTGCAGCAGGCTGGACAGGTTGCCGGTGGTCATATTGCCGGCCACAATCATATGGGCGGAGATCCAGGACAGCACCAGCATGGTGGCATAGATGGTGATCATCATAGCCGGGCTGTTGTAAGCAATGATCTTCTCGGCCTTGACGAACATCTGGTAGATATTCTCCGCGGCGGACTTGAACTTTTTCTTCTCATAGTCCTCGCGGACGAAGGCCTTGACCACGCGGATGCCGGTGACGTTTTCCTGGACGCTGGCGTTTAAATCATCATAGCGGTCAAATGTCTCATCAAAATATTTCATGGCCGTCATGGAAAGGACCACCAGAAGAGTCCCCAGCAGCACCGCCGCCACCAGGAACGCGCTGGCCACCGCCGGATTGATCATGAACGAGAGCACCAGAGCGCAGATCAGCGTGATTGGAGCGCGCAGACACATGCGCAGCAGCATCATGTAGGCGTTCTGGATGTTGGTCACGTCCGTGGTCAGCCTGGTGACCAGGCCGGCGGTGGAAAATTTGTCAATATTGGAAAATGAAAAGGTCTGGATTTTACGGTACATCCCGTCTCTTAAGTTGCTGCCGAAGCCCATGGCCGCATGTGCGCCAAAATGCGCCGAGCCAAGGCCGCAGCCAAGACTGCCCACGGCCATCAGAATCATCAGGCCGCCGTAGAGAAGAATCTTTGTCAGATTCCCCGCTTCGATGCCCTGATCAATGATCGCCGCAGTTACCAGAGGAAGAGATGTCTCCAGAGCCACTTCGCCGATGGTACACAAAGCAGTGATAAGCGAAACTTTTTTATACTGCTGTATGTACTTCGCAAGCGTTTTAAGCATATGATTTCCTCCCTGCATATTTATTTTCTGGAGATTATTCTAAGGGATATTGATAATGAAATCAATAGGTGCTTTATGAAATTTTTATTAAATTCAATCGCTTGCGATTAAATCAGGGACAGGCATTAGGGTCGTGGAGATATTATGCATAGTTTTACAACAGCATATTTGGGTTATAGCAAAAGACAGACTCAGAGTAGTTTTTCTCTGAATCTGTCTTATAAGCTTTCATATAAATTTTGTACGGGGCATAATGTTACTTTCGCTTCACACTTGCACCGGCGCAGCCGCCGCAGCTTCCCGCGGAACAGCCGGGGCAGTTATAACCGCAGGAATGGACGCCCTTTTTCTTATTGATCACCAGGCTTCTGACCGCCAGCGCCACCATAAGGATGACCAGCGCCAGTACAATAATATTTGCCAGATTGGCTGAAAGAAATGCTGCCATAGCCGCCTCCTGTTTCTATTTGTTATCCCTGTTGTCCTTTTTAAAGAAGCCGATCACAACCCGGATTCCCAGGATAAACAGTACCAGTACAATAAGAAGAATAATTGCGTCAATTGTATTAATTTCCAGATTAATGCTCATAATATCACATCTTTGTCACTCCGGTCAATGGCCGGTGTTCTTAAAAACTGTCACGCCGCCTGCTTTGCGTTGGCCGCGATATTGGACGCCTTTTTATTCGGGTCAGGTCTGAACAGCAGGTACAGAATGCCTGCCAGAACGATGACCGCCGCCACGGTACCCACGCCGAAGGCCACCTCGCCGAGGATCAGGCCGCCGATCTGGTACACCACCAGCGCCAGGCAGTACGCCGATACATTCTGGAACAGAACCGCGAACCAGAACTTCCTCCTGCCGCCGATTTCCTTCGCCATGGTGGACAGCGCCGCCAGACACGGTGAATCGAAGAGGTTGAAGATCAGGAAGGATACGGCCGCGATGCCGGTGGGGAAGAACGCCGCGAACTGGTCATGCATGGACAACTCGTACTCTTCCACCTCGCCTAAGCCGGCCAGCACGCCCATGGTGCTTAAGATGCCTTCCTTCGCGACAAAGCCGCTGATGGAGGAGGCAACCGCCTGCCAGGTACCAAAGCCGAGCGGAACAAAGATCCAGGCAATCGCGCCGCCCAGATAACGCATCAGAGAGTCTTCCGTCTCCACCAGGCCGAAAGCGCCGTCCGAGAAACCGAAGCTTGCCAGGAACCACATCACTACGCAGCAGAGGAAGAGGATGGTTCCGGCCTTCTTTAAGAACGCCCACACGCGCTCCCACACATGCATCAGCACGCCCTTGATGGACGGTACGTGATACTGCGGCAGCTCAATGACAAAGGGAGCCGGATCGCCAGCGAAGGCCTTCATCTTCTTTAAAATAATGCAGGAAATCACAACCACCGCGATGCCCACGAAATACATCACGGGGGCCATCCACCATGCGCCGTCTAAAAGATATCCGGCAATCAGCGCGATCACCGGCAGCTTGGCGCCGCAGGGGATGGAGCAGGTGGTCATCATGGTCATCCGTCTGTCCTTCTCATTCTCGATGGTACGGGTGGACATAATGCCGGGAACGCCGCAGCCGGAGGAGATCAGGAAGGGAATAAAGCTCCTGCCGGATAAGCCGAACCTGCGGAAAATTCTGTCCATGATAAACGCCACGCGGGCCATATAGCCGCAGTCCTCCAGAATGGACAGGAAGAAGAACACAATCGCCATCTGCGGCGCGAACCCGATGGGAGCCGCGATGCCGCCTAAAATACCGTCAACCACCAGGGAAATCACCCAGTCGGAAGCTCCCACGCTTTCGAGCAGGCTCTCCGCGCCGCCCTGAATCCACTCGCCGAAGAGGACGTCGTTGGTCCAGTCCGTCACCACGGTGCCGATGGTGGAAACCGCGATATAATAGACGATAAACATGATCACCAAGAAAATAGGCCGCGCCAGAAAACGGTAGGTCACGATGCGGTCGAAACTATA
>JAJQCU010000038.1:5353-6390 GCA_021202575.1 Lachnospiraceae bacterium | reverse complement strand
AACCTATAATGATACCGGAGCCGGGAGCGCGCGGCACGGACACCCGCAGGGCGCTCTGTGAGGAAACCCGGGTATCGTACTTCCACGGCTGTGAAGCTTTATCTCCTGCCCGCGGGGATCTTGTCCGGTTCAGGATACTCCACACCGAAGGTTTCCACGGTGACGGAGGCCATGCGCTGTTCCTGCAGGGGCCTGTCGTTGCGGCCGGTGCGCACGGAGGCAATCCTGTCAATGACATCCAGCCCCTCAATGACCTGGCCGAAGGCGGCATAGGCGCCGTCTAAGTGGGGAGCCGGGGCGTGCATGATGAAGAACTGGCTGCCGGCGGAGTTGGGAGCCATGGAACGGGCCATGGAGAGAACCCCCTTAGTGTGCTTTAAGCTGTTCGGAAAGCCGTTCTGGGCGAATTCGCCGCGGATACAATAGCCCGGACCGCCCATGCCGCTGCCCTCGGGGTCGCCGCCCTGGATCATAAAGCCTTTGATGACCCGGTGAAAGATCAGGCCGTCATAGAAACACTTCTGAATCAGGGAAATGAAATTATTGAAGGTGACCGGGGCAATTTCCGGATAAAGCTCCGCCTTCATCACGCTCCCGTCTGCCATAGTGATAGTAACGATTGGATTTTGTGCCATAAATGGTTCTCCTTTGATTTTAATTTTCATCTGAAGGTATTATATTTCAAAAGTGCGATAAATTAAAGAGCCATGACGATCAACCTGGTATCCGCGCAAAACTGCACAGCCGCAAATCCTCCGCGGGAGCCCTGCATCATTGTGGGTCACTCCCCTGATGAGCTGAGACTCTGGAAGGAGAAGGGCTTCTGCGTGCTGGCAGAGCTGGATGAGCTGCAGAGCTTTGTGGGAACGGAGAGGGAGATGGCCGAGAGGATCACCGCGCTGACCGACCGCGGCTTTGAGGGCCTGGACAATGTATGTATTCACGCCGGGCTGCTGACGGAGAGGGAAAAGCTTCTGATGTGGCAGCATCACCGGGGAGAACCGGGCACCATCGGGGAGAACAGCCGGATTTTGGTC
>JAJQCU010000038.1:0-5343 GCA_021202575.1 Lachnospiraceae bacterium | reverse complement strand
GTCAGGGAGAGTACGGCGGATGACGCGGCAGCCATCCGGGAAATTTATCAGGACGCCGAAAGCGGGCGCTTCCTGAAGCCGCTTTTGCCGGAAAGCGTTCTGAAGGACGCGGCGGAGACGGATGAGGAGGAGGCGTACGCGGAGTACCTGAAAATGTACAGCAAATATCAATATCCCTTTTACGGCTACGGTATCTGGTCCGTGGTGGAAAAGGAAGACGGAAGGACTATCGGCTGGGCCGGGCTTACCTGGGAGAGCCACGACGGCTGTGAGGGCCTGTATCTGGGTTACGCGCTTCTGTCCGGATACTGGGGCAGGGGACTGGCGCGGGAGGCCTGCCTGCTGATTTTGGAATTCGTGCGGGAGCAGGAGCTGTCGGACAGAGTGTATGTCAGAGTACAGCGGGAAAACCTCCGTTCCGTCAGACTGGCGGAGGCTTTGAGGGACCAAAGTCCTGTAGAGTTAAAAATACAGATTTGCGCTTCATAATATCAGAGCTTACATCATGGGAAGGCATGAAACAATAGTATGAAAACCGTAAGGCTGAAAAATTTGTTGGCTGAAAATAGAAAGGCAATCAATGAACAGACGTGATTTTATCAGAAATATTCCAAAATGGAAGGAAATATATGTGATCCATTCTCAGGCTACGAAGCTGCCCTTTGTGTTCTGCCATGAGAAGACCATGGACGATTATGTGATCATTTATACAAAGGAGGAGGCGGCCAGGGAGAAGGCGCAGGCGCTGATCGGGGAGAAAAGACCGGCGGTGGTGGTCAAATGCCGGGAGAAGGAGATCTCGCAGATCTTCGGCAGCCTGAAGGTGCTTGGCGTCAACGCTGTCCGGTTTGTGGGCAGGGAGCCGGGGGAGGATTATCTGGTGCAGGCTGGCGAGTTCCTGCGCTGGCAGGATTTCTCCGATCAGCCTGTGGAGAAGCGGCCTGTGGAGAATCCGGGGCTGCAGCTGTCGCTGATTTATTTCCTGCAGGAGTACCGCAGGGCGGAGGACGCGCCGGACAGAGGGGATATACAGGAGCTCTCCGAGGAGGTTTATGTGAACCTGACCAGAGGCCGGTTCCTTTTGGGAGCCCAGCCGGTGGAGGAGGGGGAGCGCAAGGGACAGAGCGCCCTGCTGCTTATCAAAAATAAGGAGGGAGAGGCTTTTCTGCCGCTGTGTACAGATATATTCGAACTTAGGCGTTTCACCAGGGATAAGGCTCCGAAGCAGGTCATCGCGGTGGATTTTAAGAAGGTCGTGGCGATATTGAAGCAGGGAGAGGCCCTGGGCGTGGTGCTGAACCCGGGCGGCGGCAATTATTCCATTTCCAGAGAGAAATTTATGGAGATCGATGAGGCGTTCGCCCCGGAGGATGAGGCGTAGGCAGACAGCCGGTATATGGCAGATCGGCAGGCTGTGAAATGGCAGTGACTGGTGTATGACAGGCCGGAATGAAATGGACAGCGATCAAAATGCGGCGGCAGTCGTGCGGCAAAACCGGGGTTACTGGGCCTGAGCCCGGAAAGGTGTATTTATGAAGGGAGAAGAGAGATGAATTATGAGGAGGCCCGCCGGAAGCTGGCGGCGGCGGATCAGCTCCACGTGCTGAAATACTATGAGGAACTGAGCGCGGATCAGCGAAGAGATCTGCTGGCGCAGATTGAGATCACGGATTTTTCCGCGCTTGAGCATTGCAAAAAAGGCAGTGACAATGGGAGGGGGAAGTTTGAGCCCCTGGGAGCCCAGGAGCTTTCTGACAGCGGGTCGAAAACCCAGTATACCCCGGAAATCGGCGTCTAGGCCATTCAGGTGGGAAAGGCTGGCGCCGTGCTTCTGGCCGGCGGCATGGGGACCAGGCTTGGAAGCGACGGGCCCAAGGGCGTGTACGATATCGGACTGACCAGGCCGGTGTATATTTTTGAGCGCCTGATTGAGAATATGATGGACGTGGTCCGGCAGACGGGGGCGTATTTTCACCTGTTTATCATGACCAGCGACAAAAATGACCAGGTTACCAGAGCTTTCCTGAAGGAGAAGTCTTATTTTGGCTATCCGGAGGAGTACGTACACTTTTTTCTGCAGAAGATGGCGCCGGCCTCCGATTATGACGGCCATGTGTATATGGAGGAAAAGTACCAGATCAGCACCTCCCCCAACGGCAACGGCGGCTGGTTTACCAGCATGCAGGAGGCGGGACTGATCGATTTTGCCCATGAGCGGGGAATAGAGTGGATGAATATCTTCGCGGTGGACAATGTGCTGCAGAGAATCGCCGACCCGGTGTTTGTGGGGGCGACTCTGGATAAGGGCGTCAGCGTGGGAGCCAAGGTGGTGCGCAAGAACGCTCCCAGAGAGGGGGTGGGCGTGATGTGCCTGGAGGATGGCAGGCCCAGCATTGTGGAGTATTATGAGCTCACCGACGAGATGGTGGAGGCGAAGGACGCGAAGGGCGATCCGGCCTATAATTTCGGCGTGATTTTAAATTATCTGTTCAATATTCACTCTCTGGAGACCCTTTTTAAGGGGAAAATGCCCTGTCATGTGGTGGAGAAAAAAATTCCTCATATTGGCGAAAACGGGCAGCATATAAACCCGGAGAGCCCTAACGGATATAAATATGAGGAGCTGGTGCTGGATATGATTCACCAGCTGGACACCTGCCTGCCCTTTGAGGTGGAGCGGGAGAGAGAATTCGCGCCCATCAAAAATCAGACGGGAGTGGACAGCGTGGAGAGCGCGAGAGCGCTGTGCTTAAAGAACGGGATTGAACTGTAAAATGCTTGTGAAACAGCTTATGAAAAAGCGTTATTGTTCGCGATAACGAAAAGGGGAGAAAAATATTTTCCCCGGATTGGCAGAGGCTGCGGCGCAATGAAATGCTCATACGAGGAGGAAGCATTATGGCAATTTTAGTGACCGGCGGAGCCGGATTTATCGGAAGCCACACGGTAGTGGAGCTGCAGAACGCGGGTTATGATGTGGTGGTTGTGGACAATTTGTGCAATTCCAGCGAGAAATCCTTAAAGAGGGTGGAGGCCATTACCGGCAAACCGGTGCCTTTTTATAAGGCGGACATTCTGGACCGGGACGCGCTGGAGGAAATCTTTGCGAAGGAGGATATTACCAGCTGCATCCATTTCGCCGGCTTAAAGGCGGTTGGTGAGAGCGTGGCGAAGCCATGGGAATATTACCATAATAATATTTCCGGCACCCTGACTCTGGTGGATGTGATGAGAAAGCACGGCTGCAAAAACATTATTTTCTCCTCCTCCGCCACCGTGTACGGCGATCCGGCGGTGATTCCCATCACCGAGGAATGTCCCAAGGGAAGCTGCACCAACCCCTACGGCTGGACAAAGTCCATGCTGGAGCAGATTCTGACCGATATGCAGAAGGCGGACCCGGAGTGGAACGTGATTCTGCTGCGCTACTTCAATCCCATCGGCGCCCACAAGAGCGGCACCATCGGCGAGAATCCCAATGGCATCCCCAATAACCTGATGCCCTACATCACCCAGGTGGCCGTGGGCAAGCGGGCGGAGCTGGGCGTCTTTGGCAATGACTATGATACGCCGGACGGCACCGGCGTGCGCGACTATATCCATGTGGTGGATCTGGCGCTGGGACATGTGAAGGCGCTGAAAAAGATCGAGGAGAAGGCCGGCTTAAAAATTTACAATCTGGGCACCGGCGTGGGCTACAGTGTGCTGGATGTGGTGAAAAATTTTGAGGAAGCCACAGGCGTGAAGATTCCCTACTCCATCAAGCCCCGCAGGGCCGGCGATATCGCTGCCTGTTATTCGGACGCTACGAAAGCGAAGGAGGAGCTGGGCTGGGAAGCGCAGTACGGAATCCGGGAGATGTGCGAGGATTCCTGGAGATGGCAGAGCCAGAATCCCAACGGGTACGATGATTGAGAGACTTTGAGTCTGATGTCCGCTGATAACAGGCAGCTGACGGTTGCGGGACGTGAAAACCATGGCTGCCGCTTGCGGTGGGGAGTGCGGAGATTTATTCTTCGATCACCTGAATCTCCATATAATCGAAATCAATGTGTTCAATGAAATTATCCTGAGAAAACCGCGCTTTGGAGTGCCGCTGAAAGTCCCTGACCGTAGCGTCGAGCCACACCGGCTGTCCTAAATCAAACTGAGAGCAGGCCTCCTCCAGGGCGCGGAGGATTTTGTGCGTGCGCGTGTCGTTGGAGGAATCCTCAATGACCACGTCTTTCACCATATGATTATCCCTGATAATCTTAAACCAGATACGGAACATGGCGCCATAGTACCTTTCTTAGAATCAGTTTCGCCGGAAAAATGACTGCGAAACAGGCGGTATAATAGCTGTGAACTGCACAAAGAGTTGCGAGCCATTGCTACCCACCAAATAACAGGCATAGTATAACATGAGTGAAGCAGGAATGGAAGAAAATTCGATTAAAAACTACGACATAGAGAGCTGGCAGGAGGTCATCCTCATCTACCGCTCCGCCTTAAAACAGGTGGAGACCAAAATGGAGATCCTCAACGATGAGTTTCAGCATGTCCACCAGTATAACCCTATTGAACATATCAAATCCCGCATCAAGACCCCGGAGAGCATCGTGCGCAAGCTGAACCGCTACGGCCTGGAGCCCACCATCTCCAACATGGTGGAGCGGGTCAACGATATCGCGGGAATCCGCCTGATCTGCTCCTTTACCTCCGATATCTACGAGCTGGCCCAGATCATTGCCCAGCAGAAGGATATCAACGTGATCTCTGTCAAGGACTATATACGTTATCCTAAACAGAGCGGCTACCGAAGCTACCACATGATCATTACCATCCCCGTTTATCTGACGGAAAAAACCGTGAACACCAGAGTGGAGATTCAGATCCGGACCGTCGCCATGGACTTCTGGGCGTCCCTGGAGCACAAGATCAAATATAAATTCGAGGGCACCGTTCCGGAGGACTTTCGCGAGGAGCTTCTGGTCTGCTCTAAAATGGTGGCTGACCTGGACGGCAGAATGGAGGTTATCAATGAGGCCATTCAGGAGCTGAACAGGGAAAAAGAGGAGGAACAGCAGGGGTTTATTGTGCAAAAGTAATATAAATTAATTCTGAAATTATAAAAAAACCATAAATTTTTCGCGTTGACACCGAAAAAAACCAGTGATATATTTTATTGCATAAAGCAATGGCGCTGTTGGGTAATCCACGGTGCTTTTGTTTTTTTCCGCGGATCGTGAAAAAATATATCTATATCGGAGCGGGGCGGCACGGTTGGCCGCCGGCTCAAACCGGATGGTGAGAACCGCACAGCATGAGGAGAATGCCCCTGCGCACCGTTAATAAGTGTTA
>JAJQCU010000177.1 GCA_021202575.1 Lachnospiraceae bacterium | reverse complement strand
ACGACTCCGCCACTGTCAAGACATTTAATAAAGAAAAGGGTCATATCCGCCTGCAGCCGGAGAATGACACGATGGAGCCGATTATCGTGGACGACTGCCGCATTCTGGGAAAGGTCTTCGGCGTTTTCCGGTTCTGCAATTAAATGATATTATACAAGGGATTGTAAGAATACAAAAGCATGTATAAAAAATTACCTTCCGGAGATATTAAAGACAAAAGGAGGTAATTTTTTATGGGAAATAAAGCGCTTGACTCAACCGCCCTTACCATCGCTGTGATCGGCGCGGTAAACTGGGGGCTCATCGGCTTTTTCAGGTTCGATCTGGTCGCCTTCCTTTTTGGCGACATGAGCTGGCTGTCAAGGATCATATATGCAATTGTGGGGATCTGCGGCCTTTATCTCATTTCTTTCTATTCTCATCTGGGAAGCCGGGAATAGAACACGCAGCTGACAGCCGGAGGCCGGATAAGAATAGAAAAAGACAGGCAGCCAATAGACAAAATCCATAGCGGCCTGTCTTTTTATGTCCTGTTTTGTCAGCTTTGTTGCACAACTCTTCGGCAGATATAAATTTACCGGGAAAATGCCGTCAGAAATTTTACTGAAAATCCTTCGCGTCCATGACTTTTCCGTCTCTCCAGATACGCTCCAGATCATAAAAGAGCCTGTTTTCCTTGTCAAACACGTGCACAATCACATCCCGGAAATCCATCAGTATCCAGTTGGCGGTATCATATCCCTCCACCTGTTTCACAAATATGCCCGCTTTGCCAAGCTTTTCCTGCACGCTGTCGC
This sequence comes from Lachnospiraceae bacterium, assembly GCA_021202575.1. Taxonomy (GTDB): domain Bacteria; phylum Bacillota; class Clostridia; order Lachnospirales; family Lachnospiraceae; genus RGIG6307. The sequence goes on along the minus strand of JAJQCU010000177.1, from coordinate 5,598 downwards.
TGAGAGCCTGCACCTGGCTGCGGTTGGTACCGTTGGCGATGATGAAATAATCCGCGATTACGGAGACATTGCTGATGTCGATGACACGGATATCCTCTCCCTTTTTGTCTGAGAGCGCTTCAATGGCCAGCTTCGCGATTTCTTTTGATTCCATAAATTCCTCCTTCACTCTTTTCCAAAGCCTGAGCGTTTTTTATCCTTCCGCTTCAGGAAACCTTTTCATGCTTCAGATAATAATCCAGTGTCCTCTGCGTTCCCGGATGGATATCCGTTTTGGTTTTTACCAGATATTCCAGCGTATCCCGCAGAATCCGGACAACGGCCCGGTCAATATCCTCGTATGCCATTTTCCGGATCTCCCGCAGATGGGTCCCCTTTGTCCGGCCGGGGTCAATATAATCCGCCACAAAAATAATCTTTTCCAGAAGGCTCATGTCCGGCCTGCCGGTGGTATGACTGCTGATCGCGTTTAACACGTCAGGATCAGACTCCTCGTAGAGTTCCTTCGCCAGACAGGCTCCCAGCTCCGCGTGAAGCAGGGAAGGATTTCGCCTTTCCATATCGCTGACATGGATATGATATTTTTTGCACAGCTCCAGCTTATCATGATCCGGCAGACACTTGGCGCAGTCGTGCAGCATTCCGGCCCGCAGAGCCTTCTCCACATTTCCTCCGTGAACGGCGGCCAGATTGGCAGCGGTGTAGGCGACGCTGAGGGTGTGCTCATAACGGGGTTCATCCTGTACTTTTCTCATTTTCTTCCTGAGCTTTTTTAAGTCCATTCCTTTTCTCCCGTTTTTTAGTAACATGATTAAAGCGACAAAAAGGCATGTCGTTGCGGTACCTAAGATCAAAAATGCGAATGTACACCCGTAGGGCGTACCTTGCGTAAGCATTCGATTTCTGACCTTTTGTCCCTTCATTGTGTCAATGCGTAAATACAATCATTTCTGAGCTTTGCATTCAGCTTTCATATCAACACAGCATTTATATTGCTGCTTTTATTCCCTGTCTTTCGGGCATTGCCGCCCTTTGCCCTGATCTTCTGAAATCTCTGTATAAAGCCGGTTTCTCTGTATATATTCAGCCACCGATGAAGGTACATAGTCTGTGATCGGCTCCCCCAGCCGTACCAGCTCCCTAATCCGGCTGGATGAAATATCAGACAGATCCTGAAAAGGAATCAACACAGCTTTCGCGTGAAGCTTATTTTTCAGCAGCTGTATCTGCGCCTCCAGCTTCTCCTGTTCCCGGGGATTTCGATTTACGATTCCCAGAGTACAAAGCCGGGTAATCCGCTCCGGCTGATACCAGTGAGGAAAATAAAAAGCGGAATCCGCGCCCATAAGGAAAAAAAACTCATGCTCCGGACAGCGGTTTGTCAGCTCCTCCAGTGTGTCTGCAGTGTAGGTATTGCCCTCCCGCCGGATTTCAACATCGCAAAAAGAAAAATAAGGTACGTTTTCAATCGCCAGCCTGACCATATCCGAACGCACCTCAGAATCCGGAATGGAAAGTCCGCTTTTTAAATAGGAAATTCCGCTGGGCATAAACCACACCTGATCCAGCCCGCAATAGCTGTAGGCGGCCTCCGCCAGAGCCAGATGGGCGTTGTGTATGGGATTGAAGGTGCCGCCCATTAGGCCGATTTTCGCCATCCGCTTTACTCCTTGATATTTCCCTGTCAGCCCGGGAATTTCCATATCTTCCCGGTTTCTCCAAATCAGCCTCAGAATTGATACCCTGCTATTTCCGGATCAATCTCCAGGGGCAGGATGATCTTTTTGTTGGCTTTATTTTCTATGTACAAAATAAACTTATTGCCGATCACCTGCACCACCTGGGATCGGGTCCGTCCCGCCACAGTGTGGGCCAGCTCCTTCGGATCATCCATGCAGTTATTCAGGACGCTGATCTTGATCAACTCTCTTTTGTTGAACGCCTCGCTGACAGCCTCCACAAACTCCGGGGTCACAGAAGCCTTTCCTATCTGGAAAATGGGGTCAAGATCACTCGCCAGATGCATCAGATACGCGCGCTGTTTGCTTGTCATTGCTCACTTTTTCTCCGTTTTGATTCTAATTTTTATAATAGTCAAAGGCAAAGCCGTAGATTTGGACGGTGTCGCCGTCCTGGATTCCCATTTCCTCCAGCCGGGCAATGACGCCCCTGTCCTTCAGAAAATCCTGGAAAAATTTAAAGCCCTTTTCGCTTTCCAGATTGGTGTAGCCCAGCATTTTCTCAATACTGGGGCCTTCCACCACATAGGCTTTCTCTTTGGCGTCATATTCCACTGTGAAGGGCTCGTCCCCGGTCTCCTTATGCTCCTCCGGAAAATACTCCTGTTGAAAGATCACAGGCTGATCATCCAGCTCGGAGAGCATGTCCCAAACCTGAAAAAGAAGCTCTCTGACGCCCTTTCCGGTGGCCGCGGAAATCGGCATGACACGATACCCCTGAGGCTCAAATTCGGCCTTCAGGCGCTCCACAGCCTCATCCGCGCCGTCATAGAGAAGATCCAGCTTGTTGGCGGCAATGATCTGGGGGCGTGTCGGAAGGGACGGACTGTAATTTGCCAGTTCCTTATTGATGGCGTAAATATCCTCCACAGGATCTCTGCCCTCGCTGCCTGCGGCGTCCACCACATGAATCAGCACCTTCGTGCGCTCCACATGGCGCAGGAACTCATGTCCCAGGCCGACTCCCTCGCTGGCTCCCTCGATCAGGCCCGGGATATCCGCCATCACAAAGCCCTTTCCCTCGTCCAGATCCACCACGCCCAGACTGGGCTGCAGAGTGGTGAAATAATAGTTGGCAATTTTGGGCCTGGCGTTGGAAACCCGGCTGATCAAGGTGGATTTTCCTACGTTGGGGAAGCCCACGAGCCCCACATCGGCAATGACCTTCAGCTCGAGAATCAGCTCCAGCTCCTGGGCCGGCTGCCCGGGCTGGGCATACTTGGGAGCCTGCATGGTGGGGGTCGCGTAGCGCGCGTTGCCCCGGCCGCCGTGCCCGCCCTTCAGCAGAACAAATTCCTTCGTATCTCCGGACATGTCCACAATGACCTGTCCGGTGGAGGCCTCCTTGACGACCGTACCGGCAGGCACCTGAATATAGAGATCCTCGCCGCTTTTGCCCTTCCGGTTTTTCTTGTCCCCCTCCTCGCCGGCCTGGGCCGCGTATTTTCTCACATGGCGGAAATCCGTCAGGGTATTGAGACCCTCGTTGACCTGAAAGATAACGCTGCCGCCGTTGCCGCCGTCGCCGCCGTCAGGACCGCCCGCCGGGACAAATTTCTCTCTTCTGAAAGAGACGTGGCCGTTGCCGCCCGCTCCGCTTTTTACTATAATTCTCGCTCTGTCGGCAAACATCCGCCGCCTCCTTCATCCCTCGGAATTTCGGATAATACGAAGGCTCCAAACCGTCAGAGTCTGGAGCCTGTCTTTTGTCCGTGTTACTCGGCCTCAGCTACCGGATATACGGAAGCCTTCTTCTTGTCGCGGCCCATTCTCTCAAATCTGAGAATACCGTCTGCCGTTGCAAACAGAGTGTCGTCTCCGCCGCGGCCCACGTTGGTGCCGGGGTGGATCTTCGTGCCGCGCTGTCTGTAAATAATGTTGCCGGCCTTGACGAACTGTCCGTCAGCCCTCTTCGCGCCCAGTCTCTTGGATTCGGAATCTCTGCCGTTTTTGGAAGAGCCCATTCCCTTTTTATGGGCAAAAAACTGAAGGTTCAAATTTAACATGGCCTTATACCTCCTTGAATTCTATGCAGCAATACCTTCTGCCGTACTGCCGGCAGATGTCACTCAGACCAAGAACCAGCGTGTCCATCAGCACCCTCGCCTCTGAGGATAATTCCCCTTCAAACTCGCAGCGGATATATCCCGTCTCCTCGTTGGTCTGTACCTGGAATTTCGTGTCCGTAAACTTCTCCAGCCCGTTGATGGTGTTGATCACCAGAACGGAAATGGAGGCGCAGACCATATCCTTTTCCAGGGGAAAGCGCTTATGTCCGGCATGTCCCATGCAGGTCATGGAACGATAGCTGCTTCCTGATCTCTCAAAAATGATTGTCGTCATATAATCAGATATGTGTGTATGCGGTTACGCATTGATCCTGTCGATCTTTACCTGAGTGTATGCCTGTCTGTGACCGTTCTTCTTGTGATAGCCGGTCTTTCTCTTATACTTGTAAACGATGACCTTTTTGCCCCTGCCCTGAGCTGTGACGGTTGCTGTTACACTTGCATCCGCAACGTCAGCGCCGGCCTTAAAGGTTTCTCCGCTTACCGCCAGGACATGGTCAAAAGTAATTTCGCTGCCGGTTTCTACATCGAGCTTCTCCACTCTGATCTCGTCACCCTCGGCTACTTTATACTGCTTGCCGCCTGTTGCAATAATAGCGTACATCTAAGACACCTCCTGTTATTTACTCGCTAACTGTGGTGATGCCCCATTTTGGGCATACTTATACCTCGTTAAGCGGCATACCTTAGGTATCATAGCAGTGAAGGCGGCTCTTGTCAAGAAATTTTTGAAAATCGCAGTTGACAATTTTCCTTCCTTTCAGTAGATTAAGTAATGTCATAACCTTATTTTCAAAAAGGAGCCTATCCATGTACCGGAATTACATCTTTGACCTGTACGGCACCCTGGTGGACATCCGCACCAACGAGCGGAAAAAATACCTCTGGGAAAAAATGGCGCTGTATATGCGCTTTCAGGGCGCGGAATATACGGCGGCGGAGCTTAAACAGACTTATTACAATAAAATAAACGAGCAGAAGAAGCAAAAAAGCGTTGAAACCAGCTCAAAACTGGGAGTGTATGTGCCGCCCGAGGAGATTGAGGCTTCCTTTGAGGAGCTAATTCCTGATCTTTACCTGGCGAAGGGAGTCTCTGTCTCCGGAGAACATACGTCAGACTGGGCGGTCACGTTCCGCGCTATTTCCATGGAGCATCTTTCTCTGTATGAGGGAGCTTTGGAACTGCTTGCCCGGTTACATGAAAGCGGCAGGAAGGTATATCTCCTCTCCAATGCCCAGCGCCTGTTCACAGAGCCGGAAATGCGTGCCCTTGGAATTTACGATTCCTTCGACGCTGTCTACTATTCCTCAGACGCGGGCTTCGTCAAGCCCTCCCGTCATTTCTATCAGAAATTATTAAAGGAACAGGGCTTAAACCCCGCGGAGTCCGTCATGGTGGGAAACGACGACAAGGCCGATGCCTGGGGTGCCCATGACAACGGCCTTGACAGTATTTACGTATATACCAGACAGTCTCCGGGGATGGGAAGTCCACTCCCGGCTAACTGCCAGAGAATCAATGTGATTTCAGAGGTCATCTGACGATACAGTATCCTGCCCCTTTGCCATTGCCGATTGGCGACAACAGTTCCTTACCTCTCGCCGTTCCTGTGAGCCTCCAGGATTTTGATATATTCATACAGAAAATCCACGGTGCCGTCAACGCCCAGGACCCCGCTGTCAACGCACAGATGATAGCTGTCAGCCCGGCCCCACTTCTTGGCGGAGTAATAATTGTAATAGCTCTGCCGCTGCTTGTCCGTCTTGCGGCACATGTCCTTCGCCTCCGC
>JAJQCU010000185.1:6136-6423 GCA_021202575.1 Lachnospiraceae bacterium | reverse complement strand
GGCGTGGATCTGTGTTAATAAAAAGGAGTACCCTATGTTGAAAATCGTAGTGTGGGTGTCTGGTGGCGGCACCAATCTGCAGGCAATCATGGACGCCATGGACAGCGGGAAAATTACAAATGCTGAAATCATGGCGGTGGTCAGCAATAACGCTCACGCGAAGGCGCTGGATCGCGCCAGAAGCCACGACATTCCGGCTCTGTGCCTTTCACCTAAAAGCTACCCGGACCGGGTGGCCTTTAATGAGGCTTTTACGGAGAAGATGAAGAAACTGGCTCCCGACCTGA
>JAJQCU010000185.1:0-6126 GCA_021202575.1 Lachnospiraceae bacterium | reverse complement strand
GGCCGGCTTTCTGGTGGCTATTCCGTCGGCCATGGTGGACGCTTTTGAGGGACGGATTATCAACATCCATCCCGCTTTGATTCCTTCTTTCTGCGGCGTGGGCTATTACGGGCTGCGGGTGCATGAGAAGGCGCTGGAGTACGGCGTCAAGGTAACCGGCGCTACTGTTCACTTTGTGGACAAGGGGATGGATACCGGCAGGATCATTTCCCAGAAGGCGGTGTATGTACAGGAGGGCGATACGCCGGAGATATTACAGAGAAGGGTGATGGAGGAGGCGGAGTGGGTATTACTGCCTCAGGCCATCGATGATATCGCCAACGGGAGAATACAGCTGCCGGAGAAGAGAGTATGACGGCATAGACAGGAGAGTAAAATGAAAGTACTGATTGTGGGCGGCGGCGGCAGAGAGCACGCCATCGCCATGAGTGTGGCAAAGAGTCAGAAGGTGAGCAAAATATACTGCGCCCCGGGCAACGCCGGTATCGCGCAGATCGCGGAGTGCGTGCCCATCGGCGCCATGGAGTTTGACGCTCTGGCGGCCTTCGCGAAGGAAAAGGAAATTGACCTGGCCATCGTGGGCATGGACGACCCGCTGGTGGGCGGCCTGGTGGATGTCTTTGAGAAAAATGGCATCCGCGCCTTTGGACCGAAGGCCAACGCGGCTATTCTGGAGGGAAGCAAGGCTTTTTCCAAGGATTTAATGAAAAAATATCATATTCCAACCGCGGCTTATGAGACCTTCGATGACCCGGACGCCGCGCTGGTCTATCTTGAGACAGCGAGAATGCCCATCGTGCTGAAGGCTGACGGTTTGGCTCTGGGCAAGGGCGTGCTGATCTGCAATACCCTGGAAGAGGCCCGGGCAGGTGTGAAGACCATCATGCTGGACAGGCAGTTTGGCAGCGCCGGCAATCATATGGTGGTGGAGGAATTTCTGACCGGCCGTGAGGTCAGCGTGCTCTCCTTTGTGGATGGGAAGACCATTAAGACCATGACCAGTGCCCAGGACCACAAGCGGGCCGGGGACGGCGATACAGGCCTGAATACCGGCGGTATGGGTACCTTCTCTCCCAGCCCCTTCTATACGAAGGAGATTGACGCGATTTGTCAGGAGACGATTTATAAACCTACCGTGGCGGCCATGGCCGCGGAGGGCAGACCCTTCAAGGGCATCATTTTCTTTGGCCTGATGCTGACCGCGGACGGGCCGAAGGTCTTAGAGTACAACGCCCGTTTCGGAGACCCGGAGGCTCAGGTGGTGCTTCCGAGAATGGAAAATGACATTATTGAAGTCATGGAAGCCTGCATCAACGGCACCCTGGATCAAATTGACCTGAAATTCACGGATAACGCCGCGGTCTGCGTGGTGCTGGCAAGCGATGGCTATCCGGTACATTACGAGAAAGGGAAGCTGATGAGAGGCTTTGAGGCTTTTGAGGGAAAGGACGACTATTTCTGCTTCCACGCGGGGACCAAAGCAACCAAGGAAGGCATTGTCACCAACGGAGGCAGGGTGGTAGGTATTACAGCTACCGGCGCGGATTTGAAGGAAGCTCGCGCGAAAGCCTACGAGGCCACGGAATGGATTGATTTTGAAGGGAAATATATGCGCCATGATATCGGCGCGGCGATTATGTGATGGGTAAGACAGCAATGGGCGAACGCGAGCCTGAGGGAGGGGAGCTTTTACACAACAGACGGAGAATACAGATTATGAAATTAAACCAAAAGACAATATGGCTGTTGCTGTGCGCTGCCGCCACTGCTACACTGGTCTTAGGGCTTATTCCTCTGCTCATCATCGGAAGATATGCCCACCCGTGCGCGGATGATTTTACCTACGGCTTTCTGGCCTATATGTCCTGGATCAATTTTCACTCAGTGATACAGGCCCTTGGGGCCGGCCTGAGGTCGATGAGAGAGTACTATGAAACCTGGCAGGGAACCTTTTCTTCCATATTTCTCATGTCCATCTCTCCTGCCGTATGGAGCGAAAAAGGGTATTTCTGGACGCCGCTGATTCAACTGGGAATGCTGATATTTTCCAACTATTATCTGACCTATGTGCTGATGGTAAAGCTGCTGCGCGGAAAAAAGATTTACTGGGGCATCGCAGCGCCCATGCTCTGCTTTTTGCTGATAGAGACTGTTTATTCCCCGGTCAACGCATTTTACTGGTTTAACGGGTCCGTACATTATCTCTTTATGCATAGCTGTATGCTGATACTGACAGGCCTGGAGCTGCATTTATTTGTCTGTGAAAAAAGGAGTCGGCGCGTTTTCCTGGCGGCGGCGTCCGTTCTCTGTGGCGTGCTCTGCGGCGGAGCCAATTATATGACCGCGCTGCTGGCGCTGATCTGTCTGGCCACGATTTTCGGCCTTGGTTTTGCCATGGGGAAAAAGCCTGTCTGGCAGCTTCCGGCGCTGATAGCAGAGGCTGTTTCCTTCGGGATCAGCGTCATTGCGCCCGGCAATGCCGTTCGCCAGACAAATTTTACCCAAATGGGAGCCCTTGAGGCGATCCTTCAGTCTTTTCCGGCGGCGTATAATTATGCGAGGGTCTATATAACGCCTTTGGTGCTGCTGGTAATTCTGTTTTTGCTGCCGGTGTTTATTCGTCTGGCGTCTGAAAGCGCTTTTTGCTTTCGCATGCCATGGGTGGTGACGCTTTATTCAGTGGGGCTGGTCTCCTGTGTTTACACCCCCGGCCTGTATTCTCTGTCCAGCCCGGGGCCGGAGCGGTTGATTAATATTGCCAAGATGTGGTTTCTCTTCCTGCTTCTGGTCAATGTTTTTTACTGGGTTGGATTTATAGAGAAAAAAATATCCGCAAGGAGGAGAGAGAACAGAAAGAGAGTCTCTTCGTCGGCGGTTCTTGCTTTCTGTGCCGTGGTGCTGTGTCTGTTTTACGTGGATCTGAAGACATCCGATCAGCCGCTGAAGGAATTTTCCTCCTACGCTGCCTGGGTTTCCCTGATGGCAGGGGAGGCGACGCAATATGAAGAGGAATATCAGCAGCGGCTGGCTCTCCTTTTATCGGATGAAAAAAATGTAGTGCTGCAGGAGTATTCTGTCAAACCGTATCTTCTTTACTTTGATGATATTACAGAGGATGTCTCTAACTGGAAAAATTTTGCCGTAGCGAAATGGTACGTCAAGGAAACTGTCGTGCTGCAAAGCAGGGAGTAAATGCAGGCAGGCTTTTGATGACTGTTGAAATCTATCTATTATGTATAAATGGATGAGGCAATTGCCGGTATATGTAAACGCGGCAATTGCCTCTTAATGTTTTGGTATGAGCCTTCATCCCAGCACAAACTGATACACGCAGAACGCCGCGTAAATCGCCAGCAGCAGGATACCCTGCACACGGCTTGTCTTCCCTTTGACCAGGGGTATGGCGGTCAGCAGGATCATCACCAGGAGCATCACCGGCAAATCCACCACCAGGGAGGCGTTGACCCCGAAGAGGGTGGAATTCTCGGGGATGCTGAAGGGAGACACGGTGATGGACAGGCCGCAGACCAGCACCAGATTGAACACATTGGCGCCGATCACGTTGCCCAGAGAAAGGGAGCTGTGCCCCTTGATGAGGGAGGTGACGGCGGTGACCAGCTCCGGCAGCGAGGTGCCGAGGGCTACGAAGGTCAGGGCAATGACGGATTCGGGGACGCCCAGGGCCTCCGCAATCAGGGTGCCGTTATCCACCAGCAGGTCGGCTCCGATGGCGATCAGCACTGCTCCGACGACTAAGAGAAGGATCATTTTCCAGACAGGACCTTCCACGTCGCCTTCCTCACCGGTTCCAGCGTCTTGCCCCTGGATGGCCTCGGCCGTTGATGCGGCGTTCGACGCGCCCGGTTCATTTTTCATTCCCATCACATTTGCAATCATATACAGCACAAAAATAATCAGCAAAATAACGCCGATAGGCCTGGAAAAGTAGCCGGAGGTGTAGGCCACCGCCACATAAAAGGCGGCCGCGATGAAAAAGAAGGTCACAGGCGTGCGCAGGGTCTTTTTATTGACTGCCGAAGGCCGGACGGCGGCGCTGATGGCGGCGATGAGAGCCGTGTTGCAGATGATGGAGCCGATGGCGTTGCCGTAGGCAATCTGGCTGTGCCCCTGGATGGCGGAGGTGGTGGAGACCATGACCTCCGGGAGGGTGGTGCCGATGGACACCACGGTGGCGCCGATCAGAAGCTCCGGCAGATGAAAACGCCTGGCGATGCCGGTGGCGCCGTCCACGAACCAGTCGCCCCCGTAGATTAACAGCACCAGTCCGACGATAAATAACAGATACATCATAAAAATATTCCTTCCTTTCCCGAGAGAGAGGTCTGCGCCGGTTTGTCCGGCACTGTATGCTTTCCCTCCGTACATGATTCCGGCGGTAAATAAAAGAGACTTTTACCGCCTTCTTTTGGAAACGCGATAAAAGTCTCGTTATTTCATGTCCCGTCCGGCCGGACAGCATTGCCTGCAGGCTGGCGATGTACCTTACAAAAATCTTATGTCTCTGCGAGAGACAAGATACCAGTCCTGCTTCAATATGTCGGCGTGATGACGAAGGGGACAACGCTTTGCCTTACGGCGAACGCGCCAACTACTCCCTCATATCTGTGGGAAGTATAGCTGAATTTCAGAAAAAAGACAAGCCCTTTTCAAAAATTTTCCACCTGTGCGGCAGGATCGGTCAGACAGTCCAACCGTACAGGTGGAAACCTTAACAGCATGAGTCTGCACAGCCGGAATTTACACAATCCCCTGCGCGTTCATGGCGCTGACCACCTTCTCGAAGCCGGCGATATTGGCGCCTACCACGTAGTTGCCCTCTTTTCCGTACTTCTTCGCGGCGTTGTCAATATTGTGGTAAATATTGATCATGATATTCTGCAGCTTGGAATCCACTTCCTCGAAGCTCCAGCTTAAGCGCTCGCTGTTCTGGGTCATTTCCAGGGCGGAGGTGGCTACGCCGCCGGCGTTGGAAGCCTTGCCGGGAACGAAGAGGACGCCGTTTGTCTGCAGATATTCGGTGGCGTCCAGGGTGGTGGGCATATTGGCGCCCTCGGCTACCGCCTTGCAGCCGTTGGCCACTAACTGCTTCGCGTCGTCGATGAGAAGCTCATTCTGGGTAGCGCAGGGAAGGGCGATATCGCAGGGGATAGCCCATACGCCGCGGCCTTCATGGTATACGGCGCTCTCTCTGGCGGCCGCGTACTCGGTCAGACGGGCGCGCTTCACCTCCTTGACCTCCTGTAACAGTTCCACATCGATGCCCTCCGGGTCATAAATCCAGCCGGTGGAATCAGAGCAGGTCACCACCTTCGCGCCCATCTGCTGCGCCTTCTGGATGGCGTAGATGGCCACGTTGCCTGCGCCGGATACCACAACCGTCTTGCCGGTCATCTCCTCGCCGTGGCACTTCATCATCTCCTGTACCAGATACAGCAGGCCGTAGCCGGTGGCCTCAGTGCGCGCCAGGGAGCCGCCGTATGAGAGGCCCTTGCCGGTCAGAACGCCCTCATAACGGTTCTGCAGACGCTTGTACTGGCCGAACATATAGCCGATTTCACGGGCGCCGGTGCCGATATCGCCGGCGGGAACGTCGGTGTCCGCGCCGATATATTTGGAAAGCTCGGTCATGAAGCTTTGGCAGAAGGCCATCACCTCTCTGTCGGATTTGCCCTTGGGGTCAAAGTCGGAGCCGCCCTTGCCGCCGCCGATGGGCAGGCCGGTCAGGGAATTCTTGAACACCTGCTCAAAGCCCAGGAACTTGATGATGCCCAGATTTACCGAGGGGTGTAAGCGCAGGCCGCCCTTGTAGGGGCCGATGGCGCTGTTGAACTGGACGCGGTAGCCGGTATTGACCTGCACCTGTCCCTTATCGTCCACCCACGGAACGCGGAAGATGAGCTGTCTCTCCGGGTTCACAAGCCTCTCCAGCAGGGCGTCCTTGCGGTAGGCGTCCTCATTCTGATCAATGACCAGGCGCAGAGAATCCAGCACCTCCTTCACGGCCTGATGGAATTCAGGCTGGGAAGGGTTCTTCTCAATTACCTGGGCGATCACTTCATCAACATATGACATAGAAATGTCCTCCTTAGTTTATAGAATAAATAC
>JAJQCU010000384.1:1798-6428 GCA_021202575.1 Lachnospiraceae bacterium | reverse complement strand
CCTCCCCACCCATGACAAACACATTGCCGCCAAGATTGACGATCACATGAGACAAGCCGTTTTCCGTAAAATACTGCCGCAGGACCTCGCACATGTAACCTTTGGCAATGCCGCCGAAATTAAGCTGCTGCCCTTCTCCAAGGGTCAGGGTATTGCCAGTCAGCGTCACACGGTCACTGCCCACCAGCGTCTTCGCCTCCTCCACCCGCTCTTTGGTGGGAACCGTGAAGTCCTCGCTGGTCACATTCCACAAATCAGACAGAGGTGCGATGGTCAAGTCAAAAGCACCGTCAGAAAAATGGTAATAAAACAGGCCCGTTACCACCAGCTCACGGCAGATGTCCGAGAGTTCATAGCTGTAAGAAGTCTTATTTTCAACAGTGCGGTCTGCAGCGCCATCAGCAGTGCTTCCTCCGCTCTGTGCCTGTACGTTGACATGGGTGCCGTCCGCTCCGGCTTCTTCCGTCAGCGCCTGTACGCTGACATGGGTGCCATCCGCTCCGGCTTCTTCTGTCAGCGCCTGTTTCTGCGCGGCATTGATCGCGCCGATTTCACTCTCCTCATCAAAACGGTCCAGATATTTCGCCTCATACTCCTGACATAAAAGCAGGGCGTCCTCCAGAAGCTGAGCCGCCCGCTCACTGTCCTCTCTGGATGTGTAGGCGGTCAGCGTGACGACCGTGTCAAAGCAATAGCCGGTTTTATAAACGGTAATTTCCGTATTGGAAGATGTGCCAGTGCCGCTGTTTTGGCGAATTATCAGAAATAATATCAGCAAAATCAGCAGCAGAACAGACAGAATTTCCAGACGAAGAATTCTGCCTGTCCGCTTTCCGTTTTCCGCAATCATGCCCCCGGCGCATCCTTCCTCTGAATGGAATGCGCAGGACACTTCTCCACGCACGCGCCGCAGCCCGTGCACAGGCTGTAATCAATCACCGCCAGGCCATTGTCCATCTTCGCCGCCCCGTTCGGACAGACTCTCGTGCAGAGCGTACAGCCTCTGCAGCCCACATCGCAGGCCGCCATAACCGTCCTCGCCATATCGTGGGAGGAACAGCGCACCCGGACGGGCGCATTCTTCGGTACCAGGGAAATCAGGTGCTTCGGGCAGGCGGCCACGCACTTGCCGCAGGCCCTGCACTTGTCCTCGTCCACCAGCGCGACGCCCTGCACCACATGAATAGCGTCGAATGGGCATGCCCTGACGCAGCTGCCAAGCCCCAGGCAGCCGTAGGCGCAGAGCTTATCGCCGCCGCCCGGCGCCACGCTGGCCGCCTTGCAGTCCGCTTTCCCGTAATATTCGTATTTTACGCGCGTCACAGTGCAGTCTCCGGCACAGGCCACAAAGGCCACCTTCTGCTCTCCCGCTTCCGCCTCCACACCCATGATCCGCGCAATTTCATCCGCCACGGCCGCACCGCCCACCGGGCAGGCGTTCACCGGCGCTTTTCCCTCTGCGATGGCCTTCGCCAGGCCGTCGCAGTTATTGCCCGGCAGCGCCGCCCGCACAGCCGCCTCCGTCTCATTTTCCTCCACCGCGAATTTTTTGCCGGCCAGGCAGAGCAGAATGCCGATCAAAAGGCCCACGGCTCCCACCAGAACCGCCGCCAGTATGATTGTCGTCATATCCATCGTATTCACCCAATCCTATCCATAGCTTCCACAGTCATCATTCCATCCGTCCAAACGTATGGAAAGGAGCCCTTTCACACGCCTTGCACGGACGGCAGACCGCATCTTAAAACAGCCCCGAAAACCCGATAAACGCCATGGCCATCAGCCCCGCCGTAATCAGCACGATGGGCGTCCCCTGAAAGGCCTTCGGCACATCACAGCCCTCCAGCTTTTCCCTGATACCGGCCATGATCACAATCGCGATCGTGAAGCCGACCGCCGTTCCGAACCCGTTTAAAATACTGTAAAGCACGTTATAATTTTCCTGCACATTGATTAACGCCACACCCAGCACCGCGCAGTTGGTAGTGATCAGAGGCAGGTATACGCCCAGCGCCTGATACAGCGCCGGACTGGATTTCTTTAAAAACATCTCCACTAACTGCACCAACGCCGCGATCACCAGGATAAAGACGATGGTCTCTAAAAATTCCAGGCCGTTCGCCGCCAGAATATACTGATAAATCAGGCTGGTTACCGCCGAGGAAATCGTGATGACAAAAATCACCGCCGCGCCCATGCTGGCCGCCGTCTTCACCTTTTTGCTCACGCCCAGGAACGGGCACAGGCCCAGGAACTGGCTTAACACCACGTTTTCCACCAACGCCGCCGCGAGGACGATCTGCAGCATTTCCTTCATGCCTTCGTCCCTCCTTTCGTCTCAGCGGAATTTTCAGATGCCGGCGCCTGTTTTGCCGGCTGGACAGCGGATTTTGCGGAATTTGCCGCCAGCTTCCCGCGGTTTTCCACACACACACCGCCGAAACAAGACGCGCAGTTGCCGCCGCAGGCCAGCTCTCCATTATTTGCCGCCGCACTGAAATCTCCCTCTTCTCCCGCCGCGGCCGCCTTATGGTTGCGGTACGCGTTCTGCGCCGCGATCAGGAACGCCAGTACGAAAAACGCGCCCGGCGCCATCACAAAGAGGCTGATCGTAAAATCCTCCGGAATCACCTGTACCGCGCCAAACAGCGTGCCGCTGCCCAGAAGCTCTCTGAAAATACCGATGCAGGTCAGGCCAAGGGTGAACCCCAGCCCCATGCCGACGCCGTCAAACGCCGACAGAAGCGGCGGATTTTTGGAGGCGTAGCTCTCCGCCCGTCCCAGTATAATACAGTTCACCACGATCAGCGGAATATAAATGCCAAGCGCCGAATCCAGTGAAGGTATGTATGCCTTCAACAACAGCTGCACGATTGTCACTAACGTCGCCACGATCACAATATAAGCCGGGATTCTGACCTTGTCCGGAATCATTTTGCGCATGGCGGAGATCACGAAGTTGGACATCACCAGCACTGCTGTGGTCGTCAGCCCCATCCCCAGGGCGTTGAACGCTGAGGATGTCACCGCCATGGTAGGGCACATGCCCAGCATCAGCACAAAGGTCGGATTTTCCTTAATCAACCCGTTATAAATCCGTTCCGTACACCCTTTCATTTTCATTCCGACACCTCCTGCAGCGCCCGCACAAAGGCAAGAGAAGCGTTCACAGCTGAGGTGACCGCCCTGCTGGTGATCGTCGCGCTGCTGACAGCCACGATTTCCTCCTCCGAACTGCTCTCACCCTTGACCACCGTGAAGGCCTCCACGAGCCTGCCCAGATACTGATCCTTAAATTCAGACTTCTGCGCGTTCATGCCCAGGCCCGCCGTTTCCTCAATGGAAAGGAACTCCAGCCCCGTCACGCTGCCTTCCGTGTTGATACCAAGCGCGATCTCAATATCGCCGCCATAACCCGCGTGTGACACGCTTGTCATCACATAACCGATCACTTCTCCGTCAAAATCAAGCGCCGCCATACACTCCGTGATCTCCACCTTCGTAAGTCCTGCCGCCTCAAAAATTTCTTCCTGCCCGCCCAGCAGCGCCGTAATGTCATCCGTCACCTCAAAACTCACCGCGTCCGCGCAGACGGCCTGGTACGCTTCCTCCTTCTCCTGCTGCTCACGCAGCTCAATCGGCTCCTTCGTCACCACATACACCGCGCCAAGCAAAAGTCCCGAAATCAGCGTAATCAGGAATAAGGACAGGGCCGGCGCAAACAGGGATTCATTCTTTTTTGCCATGCTTTTTGCCCTCCCTTCCGAACGCCACCGGCCGGGTCACCTTCTCAATCAGGGGCACCAGCAGGTTGCCGATAATAATCGCGTAGGATACGCCCTCCGCGGAGCTGCCATACAGCCTGAAAACCGCGGTCAGCACGCCCAGCAGCACACCGAAAAGCACTTTCCCCTTCTCCGTGATCGGGCTTGTCACATAGTCTGTCGCCATGAAAAACGCGCCCAGCATCAGCCCGCCGCTGAACAACTGCCCCGCCAGATACTGCACATCAAAATGATTGGGGCCAAACAGAAGCATCATAATCAGAAAGCTTCCCAGATAAGCCAGAGGAATATGTATCTGAATGACCTTCCTCACCAGCAGATAAACGCCGCCCAGAATTAAGAGCAGCGCACTGGTCTCGCCGATCACGCCAAGCGTCGTTCCCAGAAACACATCTTTTAAGGAAATTATCCCTTCTTCGGCTAACGCCAGAGGCGTGGCGGAGGAAACGGCCTCACTGATTTTCGCGGCCGCCAGACTCCCGCTCGCCAGGGAAAAATTCGTCATGGAGCCGGCAAAGGAAATGCTCAAAAATACCCTGCCGCCCAGCGCCGGGTTCATAAAGTTCTGTCCCAGCCCGCCATAAAGCTGTTTCACCACCAGTATGGCGAAAGCCACACCCAGAAGCGCTTTCCAAACCGGAAACTGGGATGGCAGATTCATGGCCAGAAGCAGGCCGGTCACCGCCGCGCTTCCGTCAAGGGCCGTGATTTCCTTTTTCATCCCCTTCTGAAACAGGTACTCAAAGCCCACCGCGGCCGCCACACATATCACTTCCAGTAAAAGCGCGTGAAGGCCGAACCAGACCGCCCCGGCGACAGCCACCGGAAGCAGGGCGATGAGTACG
>JAJQCU010000384.1:0-1788 GCA_021202575.1 Lachnospiraceae bacterium | reverse complement strand
GAGTACGTCCGTCATCAGCTGTCTGGTGGTTTTTGCGTCCCGCACATGGGGCGAAGTAGAAACATGATAAGCCATTGTTATTTGCCCCCTTTCTGACGTTTCAGAGCCAGCGTGTCTTTTCTGGCCTGCTTCATCACCTGTGTCAGGGGCCGCCCCGCCGGGCAGATGTAAGAGCAGCAGCCGCACTCGCAGCACTCCAACCCATCCACCTTCTCAAACATCTCCAGATCTCCCCTCTCGGCGTACCGTACCGCCAGATTGGGCAGAATATGGCCCGGACAGACGGATGCGCAGCGCCCGCAGCGAATACAAGGGGATACCTTCTTTTCCGCCGCCTCATCTTTCGACAGACAGGTCAGGGCCGAACTGTTTTTGGTCACCGGGATTTCCAGGGAAAACAGGGCCTGTCCCATCATGGGCCCGCCGGACAGGATCTTTGCCGGTTCCCTGCAAAACCCTCCGGCCTTTTCCACCAGCTCCTTATATAAAACGCCGGTTGGAACCCGGAAATTCACAGGCGAGGCCATGGCGTCCCCGGTTACGGTCACAATCCTGCGAAGCAGCGGAATGCCCCTGGCCACTGCCTGATAAATGGAAACCACCGTGTCAATATTGTCGACAATACAGCCCACATCGGCGGGCAGCAGCTGATAATTGATTTTCCGGCCTGTCACCGCGTAAATCAGCGTCCGCTCTCCGCCTTGAGGATATTTCGTCTTCAATGGGCAGACGGAAATATTGGAAATGCCGTCTGACAGCTCTGTCATCTTTTTGATGGCCTCCGGCTTGTTGCTCTCGATGCCGATAACGCCCTTCGCGTTTGGAAATAAGGATAAAATAATCTGCAAGCCGCCGATCACCTTCTCCGGCTCTTCCAGCATGACACGCTCATCACTTGTAAGATAGGGCTCGCACTCCGCGCCGTTGACAATCACCGTGTCAATGGCGTCCGGGTCTTTGGGCGACAGCTTCACATGGGTGGGAAAGGCCGCTCCGCCCATACCCACAATTCCCGCCGCCTTGATACTGTCCAGTTTTTCCTCCCGGCTCAGCGCGGTCCAGTCTCTTTCCTTACCAAAACCCTCCACCTTCTCATAGAGAAAATCGTTGGTAATGACAATGCTCTGCACCATGGAGCCATTGGCGATCAGATGCGGTGTGACAGCCTTCACGGTACCCGACACGGAGGAAAGCACGTTAGCGCTGACAAAGCCCTGGGCCGCGCCGATGCACTGTCCCACCTTCACATGGTCTTTCACTTTCACAGTGGGAACCGCGGGCGCGCCGATGTGCTGAGACAGAGGATAAATCATAGTCTCAGATTCCGGCACAAAATCCACAATGGGTCTGTGCCTTGACAATTCCTTTCCTTCCTCGGGGTGAATGCCGCCCCGGAATGTAGCCAGTTTCATTTTCTTCCCTCTTTTCATCTGTTTATCTCAATTTTGAAGCTCATAAATTCATTAACCTCTCCGCAATCCGGCGGCTTCCCTCTCCGTCCACCAGATTCATCAGCTTCCGGGAATATTGGTCACGGAGCGGGGCGGATGCGCACAGCTGCCCCGCGGCTTCGCAAACCTCCCCGATCATCCCGTCTCCCTTCGACAGATAATCGCCGCCATAGTGGCTGTACCCCTGTGCAAACCAGGTTTGAGCCGCCAGACGCTGATTGTCCGCAAAGGAAAAGCCAATCATGGGCACTCCCAGGCAGGCCAGCTCCTGCATGGTGCTGCCAGCGGCGGTAATCGCAAGCTTTGCCCCGTTTGGCGGATTCATGAGATGACTTTA
>JAJQCU010000239.1:5435-6455 GCA_021202575.1 Lachnospiraceae bacterium | reverse complement strand
GTGCTCTCCATTGTCACAATTCAGCTGGGAATTTCTCTTTCGCGCGGACGGATATGGCTGACAGCCGCGGTACTGTCCGGGCTGTACGCCGGTCTTTTTTTGCTGCCTCTTTCTCTGGTCTGGCTGGAGGCCGTTGCGACAGCTTTCAGCGCCCTGGGTCTGTGCCTTTTTTTTCTGCCGGCCAGATACCGGCGGCATTGGCGCAGGCTCTTGATGTATGCGGTGGCGGATACCCTTTTAGCCTCCGGAATTCTGCGGATTGTGATGAACTGGTGGTACGCGCTGACCGGCGGCATGCCGGGGCTGTGGGCCTTTCTTCTGTGCGCGCTGCTTTTGCGTGAGCTGGCCGCCTGGGCGGTGCGGCGTTATAAAAAAAGCCGGGCACGCCATATTTATCCGGTGACTATTTTAAGCGCCGGCCAAAAGCGCCGGGTGCTTGCCCTGTATGACACGGGGAATGGACTGACGGAGCCTCTCAGCCGCCGTCCGGTGTGTCTGGTGGAGGAGGAGCTTTTAGCCGGGCTGACGCTGGAAAACCCGCTGTTTTTTCGGGCAATTCCTTTTCATACAGTGGGCTGTGATGAGGGCCTTTTGTACGGAATCGAGATTCCGGAGCTTTTGATTGACGCGGAGGACGGGGTGCACAGTGTGAAGGAGGTAATCTGCGCCGGGGTGTCGAAGCCGCTTTCGGCTAAGGGAAAATATCAGATGATTTTGCATCCGGGGATATTCTGATCCTGGGTTCTAAAGGTTGCTTGAAACGCATAGAATGATGAAAAAGCAGTCAAAGGGAGGGCGAGGCGTATTGAAAACAATCCAGTGGATTCTCAGACTTTTAAAAAAACCGGGGAAGGAGCTCTTCGATGAGAACGCGCTCTATTATATCGGCGGCGCGGACGTGCTTCCGCCGCCTCTGGATTCCAAACGGGAGGAGGAGATGATCGGCCTGCTTTCCACAGACCGGGCGGCGGAGGCCAGACAGGCTCTGATCGAGCACAATCTCAGGCTGGTGGTGTACAT
>JAJQCU010000239.1:3677-5425 GCA_021202575.1 Lachnospiraceae bacterium | reverse complement strand
GGGCGGCTGTGGCAATACGGGCTGTGTGGGCCAAAATCCTCCGGTGTGTGTTTCACTTCCCCAACGGTTTTCACATTCGGGGGGGGGGGGGGGAGGATCTGATTTCCATCGGCACAATCGGCCTTCTGAAATCCATCAATACATATAAGGCGGACAAAAATATCAAGCTTGCCACCTATGC
Organism: Lachnospiraceae bacterium; assembly: GCA_021202575.1. Taxonomy (GTDB): domain Bacteria; phylum Bacillota; class Clostridia; order Lachnospirales; family Lachnospiraceae; genus RGIG6307. The sequence continues at coordinate 5,244 of JAJQCU010000239.1, read as the reverse complement.
CTCCCGCTGTATTGAGAATGAAATTCTCATGTATCTGCGCCGCACCAGCAAAAATAAGGCCGAGGTCAGCATTGATGAGCCACTGAATACGGATTTTGACGGAAACGAGCTTTTGCTGGGGGATATTCTGGGCACGGATGAGGACGTGATCAGCCAGAATCTGGAGAGAGAGGCGGAGCATGCCCTCTTATGCCGCTCCATCGACCGATTGAGCAGGCGGGAAAAAACCATCGTCTGTCTGCGTTTCGGCCTGAGACTGGAGCCCGCAAAGGAGGGAAAGGAACCGGCGTATCCCGTGGAGGAGGGTAGGGAAATGACCCAGAAGGAGGTGGCGGCTCTTCTGGGTATTTCCCAGTCCTACATTTCCAGGCTGGAGAAAAAGATCATGCTGCGGCTGAGAAAGGAGATGCAGAAGGAGAGCTGAGGGCAGGCGGTGCAATCTGCATAAGTTATGTTGTAACAGTTACTTACAGGCGCAATGATATTTGCCGCACAGTAACCGGAGCTTTCCCGGCATGGCCTTATTTGGTGCCGAAAATCCGGTCTCCCGCGTCCCCCAGCCCCGGGCAGATATAGGCGTTCTCATTCAGGCACCGGTCCAGATGCCCCACGTAAATCTGGATGTCCGGATGGGCCTCATGAAGCCTTTTCAGGCCCTCGGGGGCGGCGATGATGCACATAAATTTGATTTTGACGCCGCCGTGCTGCTTGATCAGATTTACGGCGTCCACGCCGGAGCCACCGGTGGCCAGCATGGGATCCACCACCAGGATAGTGCGCTCCTCGATGGGGGAGGGCAGCTTGCAGTAATATTCGTGGGGCTCGTGGGTTTCGGGATCCCTGTACAGGCCGATATGTCCTACCTTGGCGGTGGGAGTCAGGGCCAGGATTCCGCTGACCATGCCTAGGCCGGCCCGCAGGATCGGGACCACGGCCAGCTTCCTGCCGGCGATCATGGGCGTCATGCAGGTCTCAATGGGAGTGGTGACCTCCACATCCTGTAAGGGCAGGTCGCTCAACGCCTCATAGCCCTCCAGCATAGCGACCTCCTCCACCAGCTTGCGGAATTCGTTCGTGCCGGTATTTTCATCCCGGAGCCGGGAGATTTTGTGCTGTAAGAGCGGGTGGGTGAAAATGTATACGTTCTGCATATTTTCCAGTGTTTCCATGACTTCCTCCTTGATGTGGGCCGGCGGCCCGTTTTGAAGCTGCTCAGGCAAAAGGGCTCTCTTTGGAGAACGGAGCTTACCTGACGCCGACCATGGCGGATCGGCTTACCGCCACCAAGTATACCACAGCGCTGTCAATTTGTCATAGCAAATGTGAAAAAAATCTAAAATCTGTGTGAAATTTTCCCTTGACGGCTTTATGTGTATTCCGGTATACTTTCCTGCAATGGGGTTTTTCCGTGCCCCATACCATAAGAGAGGAGAGCTATTATGAGTCAGCAGCAAGACGGCGCAATCCGCGACGCCAGGACTCTTGGAGTTCCCAAGATGCTCCTGCTGGGATTGCAGCACATGTTCGCCATGTTTGGCGCCACAATTTTAGTTCCTGTATTAACCAA
>JAJQCU010000239.1:0-3667 GCA_021202575.1 Lachnospiraceae bacterium | reverse complement strand
GGCCTTGGAACATTATTTTTCCATGTCTGCTCCAAATTCAAGGTTCCTGCGTTCCTGGGTTCTTCATTCGCATTTCTGGGCGGCTACGCAACGGTCGCCGGGATGAATACCGGAAAGTTCGCGGATATGACCATGGGGGAGAAGCTTCCCTACGCCTGCGGAGGCGTGGTGGTGGCAGGCGCCCTGTACCTGATCCTGGCGCTGGTCATCAGGGTGCTGGGAGTGAAAAAGGTCATGCGTTTTCTGCCTCCTGTTGTCACAGGCCCCATCATCATCTGCATCGGCCTGTCCCTGGCTCCCAGCGCGGTGTCCAGCGCCTCCACCAACTGGCTTCTGGCCATCATTGCCTTTGCGGTGATCGTGATTTTCAATATCTGGGGGAAGGGGATGTTTAAGATTATCCCTATTCTGATGGGCGTAGTGATTTCCTACGCGGTGGCGCTGGTGATGAATGCGGCGGGTATGACCAATCCGGACGGCTCCGCCATTCTGAACTTCTCCGGCGTGGCTGCCGCCAGCTGGGTCGGCCTGCCGCCCTTCCAGATCTGTAAGTTTGATATTTCCGCCATCCTGGTGATGGCTCCCATCGCCCTGGCGGCCATGATGGAGCACATCGGCGATATGTCCGCTATCTCCGCCACGGTGGGGGAGAATTTCATCGAGGATCCGGGTCTGCACAGAACTCTGGTGGGCGACGGCCTTGCCACGTCCCTGTCCGCTCTGTTCGGCGGTCCCGCCAACACCACCTACGGGGAGAACACCGGCGTTCTGGAACTGAGTAAGGTTTACGACCCCAGAGTCATCCGCCTGGCGGCTGTTTTCGCGGTAGTGCTTGGCTTTATTCCGAAGGTGGCGGAGATCATCGGCTCCATGCCCTCCGCCATCATCGGCGGCGTCAGCTTCATGCTTTACGGCATGATTTCCGCCATCGGCGTGCGCAATGTGGTGGAGAATAACGTGGATTTCACCAAATCCCGCAACCTGATCATCGCCGCGGTGATCCTGGTCAGCGGTCTGGGCTTCTCTGACGGCCTGACCTTCACGGTGTTTGGCACCTCCATCACCCTGACGGCCCTTTCCCTGGCGGCGATTCTGGGCATCGCGTTAAATATCATCCTGCCGGGCAACGACTACGTCTTCGGGGAGAACCCGGAGGGCGACCAGCACCGCGGGGTGAATATGAAGCCGTAAAGGGTTCACGGGTGGAAACATGTAAAAAAGCAGATATTTCTCAGGGGAGAGCCGGACGCCGGTTTTTTGACTGGCGTCGGCTCTCTTTATATTGAGGCAAATATCCGGTTATACATAAAAACGTTATTTGGGACGATGTGTCGTCTACATCCGATGGATGATTATGGTATATTCATATCAGGTCAATGTTGTGGATAGTAAGAATTTGCACTTGACAGAACCCTATTAAATAGGGTACCATATGAATGAAAAGAGAAAATATAAATGACCCGTACATTTATACAGACGACAGAATTTTCAAGAAACTGGGATAGATTAGGCCTTAGAGATACGGATTTAAGGCGGCTGGAACTGCAGCTTTTGAATAATCCGGATCAGTTTCCTGTTATGAAGGGAACCGGCGGATTACGAAAAATGAGGTTTTCTCTTGAACATAAGGGAAAAAGCGGCGGAATCAGAGTCTGTTATGTGGATTTTGTGATAGAGGAGGTTATTTATCTCATTACGGTATATCCTAAAAATGAAAAAGACAATCTGTCACAGGCGGAGAGAAATGAAATCAGGAAAGTAATTGAAGCGATCAGGGTGAGTTTATAGGAGGAAGTGGTATGAGTGGAACGTATGATAGCATTATGGCTGGCCTGAATGAAGCGCTGGAGGATGCCAGGAGCAAAGAGAAAAAGCTGCCGAGAAGGGTGGTTGCGGTTGTTCCTGTTAAGGAGTACAAGGCTGAGGAAGTGAAAAGAATCCGTAATTCCACAGGTATGTCTCAAAAGACATTTGCCAGATATCTGGGTGTCTCGGATAAGACAGTAGAAGCGTGGGAAGCAGGAATAAATCATCCATCGGGTGCTGCCAGCAGACTCCTTAATATGATGGAGATGGATGAAAATCTGACGAGGGAATTCCCGTTTGTGACGACAGCTGGAAGTTAGAAAGCTGAATGAGCCGTGCCGGGCAGTTTGTCCGGCCTTTCTTTTATTTCCTCATTGACAAGCACTCTCTCAGGTGCTATATTTCCATACGTAAGTGAAACTTCAGGGCGGGGTGAAATTCCCCACTGGCGGTGACGCGCGAAAGCATTGTGCAGAGCGCCCAGTCCGCGACCCGGCGAAACGTCGGCTGAACCGGTGAGATTCCGGTACCAACGGTGACCAAAATGGTATGCAGGAGTGGAATGCGTCAGTCCAAAAGCCTTTTACATGGCGGCGGACGGTTCTTCCATTACCCGCAACAGTCCGGATGGAAGAAGGAGGAAAAATGAATACTGAAAAGAAACTTTCAACCCAGAAACTTTGCTTTATCGGCCTTTTTGGCGCACTGAGCGCGGTACTGATGCTCTTTGATTTCCCGCTGTTCTTTGCCCCGTCGTTCATGAAACTGGACCTGGCCGAGCTGCCCGCTATTCTGGGTGGTTTTATGTTCGGCCCACTGGCGGGGGAATGCATTATCCTTGTGAAGATTTTGCTCAATCTGCTGCTGACCGGCACCAGCACCATGTACGTGGGCGAGCTTTCCAATCTGATCCTGTCCAGCATCTATGTGCTGACGGCGTCCCTTATTTATAAGCACCATAAGACCAGAAAGCAGGCGGTCGTTTCCCTGGTGATCGCCGTGGCGGCGGTCAGCATAATAGCGCTGATTACCAATACGTTCTTTATTTTTCCGGCCTACGCGGTGATTTACGGCATGACCATGGAGACCATTGTCAGTATGGCGGCCACGGTGAATCCGCTGGTACATGACACCATGACCATGATGCTTTTCAGCGTTTTCCCGTTCAATATTGTGAAATACAGCGCGGTGAGCGTTATCACCTTTATCGTGTACAAAAAGCTGCACGTGGCGATCAACAAGATTGTCAGATAAATGGGTTTTTGGTAAAAAGCGCGGTCAGATGCCCGGAAAATGAACAATAGCCTTCAAAAACATATCCGAATATTCGGGAAATGAATAATTACTTTCATAAGCATATCCGAATGACCGAAAAATGAATAATTACTTTCAGAATTACAGCCGGATACCCGGGGCAGAAAAATATTCATCTGTCAGGATGTCCGGCTGTTTCTTCGATACAGCTTCCGGATAACATTGGGAGCTGCCCATCCTGCGGTGGATAATATGTGAATCATTACTATTCACGGCTCTCCTCTTCGAGACGCCCTTCGGGTGCGCCCACATGCGCAAAAGCATCCGCTGTCTTCGCTTCGCTACGGTCCGTGCTTAACAGACGTCCCCCGGACGTCTAGCACCGTCTGGCGTCGCAAAAAACGCGACTCATCTTTTTACTTATGTGGGTGGAGTTCCTGCTTCACAGGCTCATCGAAAAATACAATCAATCTCTTTCGTGCGCACCCGTAGGGCGCACCTTGTGTAAGCACGACGAGCTTGCTTGTATTTTTCGATGGCCGTGAATAGTAACTGCGAAATGCAGCCTGTTGCGAAATTGTTACAAATATGTTAATATGGGAAAGGC
>JAJQCU010000302.1:4229-6489 GCA_021202575.1 Lachnospiraceae bacterium | reverse complement strand
GTATATACACTGTCCAGTTTCTCTTTAAATCCTTACTCCAGCTTACTGTGGGTACTTTTAAAGCCTTTCCCTCTACATTTTTCTTCATATTTTTCCTCCTGTTTTTTTGTTTCCGCAGCTTACAATACTTCTTTATGTTTTGAGTATACAAAATTGAAATTCAAAAAAATCCCGCACATCCGATAATAAATATAACAAATCCGACCTGTTATGTACCGGTCGGATTTGTTGCTGATTTCATATATTTTTACATACATTCTTTCTTCCGCATTTTGGTCTGATGGATACTTTTACTGGCAAATTACAGCATTCACCGCCTTTTTCCATCCGTTGTATCTGAAGCCGCGTTCCTTATCAGACATCATCGGGGCATACGCCGTATAATCCATACGCTGAAACAGCTTTTCTGTATCCTGGTAAATTCCGTCAGTGATTCCTGCCATATACGCGGACCCCATGGCGGAAAGCTCTTCCATATGCGGAACCGCCACACTGACCCGGGCAATATCGCTCTGCATCTGCATCAGATACCGATTGCTGGTAGGGCCGCCGTCCACGCACAGGCGTTGAATAGGAGTGCCGCAGTCGGCCTCCATGGACTTCAGGATGTCCGTAATCTGATACGCGGTGGCGTCCAAAGCCGCCCTGACAATCTCAGCTCTGCCGGTGGTGCGGCTCATACCACAAATTGCGGCCCTGCACTCCGGCTTCCAATAGGGAGCCCCAAGGCCGGAAAAGGCCGGAACCAGATAAGAGGTATCATTTGGGTTAGCCGAAAATGCCAGAGCTTCCGTCTCCTTTGCGGAGGAAATCAATCCCAGATCATCCTTCAGCCAGGTGATGACGGCCCCCGTATAATTCAGATTGCCCTCCAGCACATAGTGAACTTTTCCCTGAAAGCCCCAGGCCAGGGAGGCGACAAGGCCTTTGGCGCTTTCGGGCGGCATTTCACCGGCGTTTATCATGATGGAGGAACCCGTACCGTAGGTGGCCTTCACCTGCCCTTTGTTATGACAACCATGGCCGAACAGCGCAGCGTGAGAATCGCCCAGCATGGCACAGATTCTGACCGGCTGCGGAAAGGTTCCTTCCAGCGTGGTTTCCCCGAATACGGAATCTGAAAAGCAGACATCCGGAAGGCATTCCGCAGGAATACCGAACATTTTGCAAAGTCTCTCATCCCAGGAAAGGGAATGAATGTTGAACAGCTGGGTGCGGGAAGCGTTGGAATAATCCGTTCGGAATTCTCTGCCCTGTGTCATGGTAAAAAGCAGGAAGGCGTCCACTGTTCCCATGCAGAGCCTTCCCTCCCCGGCCAGTTTCCGTGCTTTAGGAATATTTTCCAGAATCCAGCGCATTTTGGCTGCTGAGAAGTAAGGGGAAAGGGGAATTCCTGTTGTGTCACTGATATAAGTCCTGTCTTCCTCCGAAAAATTTGCGCAGACACTCTCTGCCCTGGCACACTGCCACACAATCGCCGGACAGACCGGCCTGCCGGTAAGCCTGTCCCAGGCCACAGTGGTCTCCCGCTGATTGCTGATGCCGATGGCGGTTACCTGTGATGGCTTTACTCCTGTCTCCGCAAGCAGATTTCGCACTGCCTGTACGGTATTGCGGTAAACCTCCTCCATGTTATGGGAGATATATCCCTCCGGGGAGATCAGCTGGGCGTGAGGGAGATCGCTTCTTCCACAGGGCGCTCCCGCTTCATCAAATAACAGGGCTTTGGACCCCTCGGTGCTCTGGTCGATTCCCAACACATAATTTTTTTCATTCATGCAGCGCCTCCAGGGAGGCCTTTGCGATTCCCTCTCCGTTCAGGCAGTAATAATCAAACACTTCTCTTGAAGTCCCTGTGATCACCGGCGCGTCCGGCAATGCCAGGTTTATGACCTTTCGGGGACAACAGGCGCTGACAATCTGAGATACCATGGAACCCAGCCCGCCGAAGGGGGAATGCTCCTCCACGGTGATCAGGGCTTTGCATGCTTTCGCGGCAGAAATAACGGCTTCTTTGTCTATCGGTTTAACGCAGTACATGTCAATCACAATTGCTTTGACGGCATTTTTTGACAACAGTGCTGACGCCTCAAGGGCCGGGCGCACCATTTCACCGCAGGCGATAATAGCGATATCACAGGATAGAGCTTCTAAGGATTGTATGCTTTTCGCTATTTCGAAGGGCTTTGGCTTCCCTCCGCCTGGCTCAAACACAATGGCCCGATCCATGACAAAGGGAGTATTTTCCTCCGAATAAATG
>JAJQCU010000302.1:0-4219 GCA_021202575.1 Lachnospiraceae bacterium | reverse complement strand
CCTCCACAGGATTCCTGCCCACCCGGATCTCGGCCGGCTTCTGATCCTGAAGAAGTGCCTGTGTCAGCTTTCTGGTCTGATGCCTGTCGCTGGGCAGATAGACGCGCATATTGGGGATGGCGGACATGGCCGCGATATCCTGGGCGGAATGATGTCTCATACCCAGGGCGCCGTAACTGACGCCGCCGGAGATGCCGATGAGCTTCACATTGGTGTTGCTGTAGGCCACATCAACTTTGGCCTGTTCATAGCTTCTGGTGGAAAGGAAGGAGGCGGGGGAGGCCGCGTAGGGCTTTTTGCCGCATTTGGCCAGTCCCGCGGAGATGCTGACCAGATTCTGCTCCGCGATTCCCACCTCCACAAACTGGTTGGGATAGGCATCTGCGAAAGGTGACAGGGAAGCGCTTCCCCTGGAATCGCTGCAGAGCACCACAATATCCTTGTCTGCTTTTGCCTCTTCCATCAGCACTTCGCAGATGGCGGCACGGTTGGGAATTTTATTCATGAAGGGCACTCTCCTTTCTTTGGGCAAAATCCGCCAGGATCTGGTCATATTCCTCCTTTGTGGGCACATGATGGTGCCAGGAGGCTTTATTTTCCATGACAGGGGAACCAAAGCCTTTGATCGTATTTGCAATAATCAGGGTGGGCTTTTCCTTCACTGTCTTTGCCGCTTCAAAGGCAGACAGCAGATCATCGCTGTCATTTCCATCAGCCACGGAAATCACATGCCAACCGAAATCGGTGAATTTGGCTGCCAGATCTCTGTGCGCCATCACATTTTCTGTCCCGCCGGAAATCTGCAGATGATTCCGGTCAATCACGGCGCAGAGATTGTCCAGTTTATACATGGAAGCCGCCATGGCGCCCTCCCAGACAGAGCCCTCCGCCAGTTCGCCGTCGCCCATGACTACATAGACGCGGTTTGACCTCCCATCCATTTTTGACGCCAGGGCCATGCCCACGCTGACCGGCAGGCCATGCCCCAGGGAGCCGGAATTCATCTCGATGCCCGGCAGCTTATTGTTGGGATGCCCGATGAAGGGAGAGCCAAATTGAGAGAATTTTTCAATTACCTCCTCAATGGGGAAAAATCCCTTCGCGGCCAGAACGCTGTAGAGGGCTTCCACGCAGTGCCCCTTGCTCATGACGAACAGATCCCTGTCAGGGTAATCAGGATATCAATCACGCTCATATCCCCGCCAATGTGGCCGCCATTGCCGGACATGATCATATCCACTACATTTTTTCTTAAATCATAGGAAAATGCCTTATAATTGACTTCGCTCATGGATTACTCCTTTCATTCTCCCCTCAGATAGGCCTTCACATCTTCCTCAATGGGGTCATATAAATCCGGCTGAATTCCGATGTATTTACAGGCCTCATAGAGCACGGGGATGACATTTTTGTGTATGCCCACACAGTGATGGATATAAGGCCCCTCCACGATTTTGGCCTCCAGCCGTTTGATATTCTCCACCTCTACCCAGAGATATGTGCCCATTCCCTTGGGCCCGTCTATGCCCTTTGCGCCGCCCAGAAGCAGGGAATACTTTCCATGGTCTCCGTTAAAGCGCGCCAGAGTCACGTCCCCATGCTTTGCCTCCGCGGTGATGGCGCCCGGATAATCAAAGGCCAGAGGATAGGTAATACAGGGTCTGCAGCCGGCAACGGAGAGGGGCCAGGGTCCACAGTGCTGCAATAGCTCTCCATTGGGATTGTCCGGATGGCGGATGGTCCAGTCAGCGAAAAAGCTTCGGGTATCATCATTGGCGGCTGCCTCCACCATCAGGGCGGTGATGGCGCCGTGAATGTCCGTCTCACAGACAATGGGAATTCCCCTGTCATTCAGCAGGGCATTGGCGGCGCAGGGCATAATACCCAGCTCTCCCTGCAGGGCGTTCCAGCACTGGATGGCTCCGGCATTACAGTGGTATTTTCCGACCAGATGCTCCATGGCGGCCGCAAGTCCCGCAATCTTTTCCAGCTGTGCGTCAGTGACATTGATATCCATATTCGCGCGGCAATAAGTGACGATTTCCTGCACCTCTTCCTTTTCAGAAATGCAGTTCCTGATCTCCGCGGTCAGTTCCGGAAGCGGGATGGGGGAAAGCTGGATGTTGAATTTTTCCAGAAGCTCTCCCTCATTGCACATGGTGGACCAGAATTCAAAGGGCCTTGGGCCAATCTGCAGGATTCGAATACTGCGAAACGTCCTTACCACATTGCACACCGCCAGAAAATCCCGGATTCCGCGCTCAAACACAGGGTCGTTCAAGCGGCAGTTGGTCATGTAGGTGAAGGGCACGTCAAAGCGCCGCAGCACCTTGCCTGTGGCAAAAAGCCCGCACTGGGTATCCCGCAGGCGCACCCCGTTTGGCTGCGGGCGTTCATCCAACGGTCCCCAAAGCAGTACCGGCACATTCAGATCCTTTGCCAGTCTGGCGCAGATAAATTCAGTTCCGAAATTGCAGTGAGGCAGAAACAGGCCGTCCACGCCCGCTTTTCTGAATTTCTCCAGGGCCTTCAGCCGATCTTCCTCATTATAAAGAAGACCTTCCTCATTAATGTCGGTGATATCCACAAATTCTACATTCAGCTCCCTCAGGCGGTCCGCAGTCAATCCGCGGTACTTAATGGCGTCCGGCGCGCTGAATATGCTTCTGCGGGTGGGCGCGTAACCCAGTACAATTTTAGCCATACATTGAATCCTCCGTTACGAAATAATATGATGAAAGCGGCAAAAAGGTATGAAACCATGGATTGCTTTGTAAAAACGCTCCCTTAATCCATGATGCCATTCAGAATCCTTAATCCTGACTTAATAATAGTTTTCTTATTGCTGAATTTCAATTTTGAATTAAGCATATTTCAAAAATAACTTGACTTAATTCGCTTAACGCTATATTATGACAGTACAGTTTTTTTATTGAAGACTTTTATATATCGCGATATCCATGCTAACAGACAATCGATTATAATATGAAGGAGGCTATAACTTATGGCTGTAACCGCAAAAGAGCTTGCAAAAGAACTGGGAATCTCCGCGGCAGCGGTTTCCATGGCATTAAACGGGAAACGCGGCGTCAGCACCGCCACGAGAAAACGGGTGCTGGCTCTGGCTCAGGAAAGAGGATATGATTTCAGCCGTCTGGAGACTTCCCCCGCCGTGGAAACTCTGACAGGAACCATTGCCCTGACGATTTACCGCAAGCATGGAGCGGTGCTGACAGACACGCCCTTTTTCTTTGAATTGATTTCCGGTATCGAGGCCGCCTGTGCCCAGGCTCACTATAGTCTGAACGTGCATTATATTTCTGAGGAGACTCCGGTAAAGGCACAGCTGGAACGGTTATATTATTGTAATGGCATGATTTTGCTTGCCACAGAGATGAAGGAGGAGGATTTTGCCCCGTTTCTCGACTTTAGCGTTCCTCTTGTAGTACTGGATAATTATTACGCCTCTCTTCCCTGTGACTGTGTGCTGATTAATAACAGGCAGGGGGTCGGCCTGGCCGCTGACTATATTATGAAAAAAACGAAAACCCAGGCGGGATATCTGCGCTCATCCTATTCCATAGGAAATTTTGAGGAGCGGGCGGATGGATTTTTCATGGCGGTCCGGGCCAACGGCTATTCCGCCTCCATGTCTCAGGTGCTTTCCCTGGCTCCTTCCATGGAAGGGGCTTATCAGGACATGAAGGAATTGCTGAACCAGGGGGAACAGCCGGTCCGCTGTTATTTTGCGGACAATGATTTAATCGCGGCGGGGGCTGTTAAGGCTCTGAAGGAGGCCGGTTTCCGTATTCCCCAGGACGTGGCGGTGATTGGTTTTGACGATATGCCTGTCTGCACCTATATGGAACCCGCCCTGTCCACTATCCGGGTGCCAAAGCAGTATATGGGAAAACAGGCGGTGCTGCGGCTTCTTTCACTTTTGCAGGATCGGGATCGGGATACCATGAAGATTGAGATCAACACAAAGCTTGTGAAGAGAAATTCTGCCTGATAATAGTTCAGGAGGATGCTTCGAAGGCAGAAAGTGCCCTGAATATGGAATTCCGGATATATAGCAGACAGATTTGCGTTGATCTGTATATTTGTTAAGTAAATTAATCTATCCGTGAAATATTTATACTGAATTTTATGTTGAAATTAAGTTTGCTGAAGTATAAAAATGGTTACTATTCACAGCCATTTCCCCACACGCGCAAAA
>JAJQCU010000040.1:5373-6534 GCA_021202575.1 Lachnospiraceae bacterium | reverse complement strand
GAGTGCGGACTCCGCCAGACAGAGAGCTGAGATCAGGGCAGAAGAGAGAAGAGCCCGGAGAGAACAGGAAGCCCTGGAAAGGGAGAATCAGGAGGAGCCGGCGCAGGAGAGGCGGGGCGGCTTTTTTCCCTGGGTTCATCTGCTCAATGACGGTAAGAGCGGGAGGGCGGAGAAAAACGGAGCGAAGCATTCCGCGCCTTTGCAGCCGGATACTGTCCGGGGACAGGAGGATTTGGATCAGATCTCTGAGGCCGGAGAGAAAGCCGGGGCGGAAGTTCAAAAAGAGACGGCGGTTCCCTTCCGGAAAAGCGCAAGGTCTCCCGAGCCCATACCGGCCAGGACCGTGCGGGAGGAGGAAGCGCCTGAGGAAGAGGAATATGACATCTCTGCCTCTGACGAAATCCGGGAGCTGACCAGGAGGCATACATATTATACGCAGGAGACTTGGCAGGAGGCTCTGGAAGAGGAGGAACAGCCGAAAGCCGTAAACCGGGGAGAAGCCGGGCAGTACAGAACCGGACAGCCGGAGGCTGACAGATTCCGGGAAGCGGCCGGGCAGCCTCAAATCCGGAGTAACGCTCAGAATGAGGATAGGCCACCGGAAATTCAGGGTGGAGCTCAGGATAAAGATGTGCCGCCGTCAACATGGTCTGAACCCATGGAAGAGGCGGAAGGAACGGGAGCGAAAGCAGGGGCAGTGCCCGGGAGTATGGCGGGACAGGCCGCCTTCACTGCGGGAGCTGTAACAGAATATCCGGAGAACGAGACGGATTCACCCAGAGGAAAGTATGTGCAGCGGGAGATTCCGAGAGAGATTCTCTATGGGGAGAAAAGCGCGGCGAAGGAGGAAAAGCCGCTGCCTGCCCCCAAATACCAGTTTCCTCCTCTTCGGTTTTTAAATCCGGGAAAGCCGGGAACGGGAGATTCCCCGAGAGAGCTCGCGGAGACGGCCAGACGGCTGCAAAGCTGCCTGGAAACCTTTGGCGTGAAGGTGACGATCACCGATATCAGCAGAGGCCCGGCGGTGACCCGGTATGAGATTCAGCCGGAGCAGGGGGTAAAGGTAAGCAAGATTGTCAATTTGTCTGATGATATCAAGCTGAACCTGGCTGCCACCGACATCCGGATTGAAGCGCCGATTCCCGGCAAGGCCGCCATCGG
>JAJQCU010000040.1:1739-5363 GCA_021202575.1 Lachnospiraceae bacterium | reverse complement strand
AACCGGGAGAACAGCCCGGTTCCGCTCAGAGAGCTGCTGGAATCCAAAGAATTTCAGGGCTTTCACTCCAAACTGGCTTTCGCGGTGGGGAAGGACATCTCCGGCAAGGTGGTGGTGACAGACATCGCCAAGATGCCCCATGTGCTGATCGCGGGCGCCACAGGCTCCGGCAAATCGGTATGTATCAATACGATTATTCTGAGCCTGATTTACAAGGCCACACCTGAGGAAGTACAGATGATCATGATTGATCCCAAGGTGGTGGAGCTGAATATTTATAATGGAATCCCTCATCTGATGATTCAGGAGGTGACGGATCCCAAGAAAGAGTCCGCGGCCCTGCACTGGGGCGTGGCGGAGATGATGGACCGGTATGAGAAATTCGCCCAGATGGGGGTGCGTGATCTGAAGGGCTATAACGCGAAGGTGGAGAGCGCAAAGACCGCGGAGGACGGCACGCAGTTAAAGAAGCTGCCCCAGATCGTCATCATTGTGGACGAGCTGGCCGATCTGATGATGGTATCGCCGGGGGAGGTGGAGGAGAGCATCTGCCGTCTGGCGCAGCTGGCCAGAGCGGCAGGGATACACCTGATTATCGCGACCCAGCGGCCCAGCGTGGACGTGATTACCGGCCTGATCAAGGCTAATATGCCCTCCCGAATCGCCTTTTCCGTTACCAGCGGCGTGGATTCCCGCACCATTCTGGACATGGTCGGGGCGGAGAAGCTTCTGGGTAAGGGAGATATGCTCTTTTATCCGCAGGGTTATGCCAAGCCTGTCAGAATTCAGGGAGCTTTTGTCACCGAGGAGGAGATCTCGAAGGTGGTGGATTTCCTGAAGAATCAGAAGCTGGGCAATGTGTATCAGGCGGATATTGAGGAGAAGATGAAAAATCTGGACAGCGGCACCGGCGCGGACGGACAGACCGCGGGCCAGGCGGTTGAGGATAAAAAGGATGCGCTGTTCGCGGACGCGGGCAGATTCATCATCGAAAAGGACAAGGCGTCCATCGGCATGCTGCAGAGGGCGTTCCGTATCGGCTTTAACCGTGCGGCGCGCATTATGGACCAGCTCTGCGATTACGGCGTAGTCGGCGAGGAGGAGGGAACCAAGCCCCGCAAGGTGCTGATGAGCCCGGAGCAGTTTGAGCAGCTGCTGGAAGAGATATGAGGATACAGACAGCCAAAGGAGGAGACAGATGAAAAGCGACATTGAAATCGCCCAGGAGGCGGTTATGGAACCCATTGCGAGGGTTGCGCAGCGCGTGGGCATCGACGAAGATGACCTGGAATTATATGGAAAATATAAGGCCAAAATTTCAGATGAATATATCAGGAAAACCGCGGATCGGAAGGATGGGAAGCTGATCCTGGTCACCGCTGTTAATCCCACTCCCGCCGGGGAGGGCAAGACCACGGTCAGCATCGGCCTGGGACAGGCGCTGTGCAAAATGGGCAAAAACGCTGTAATCGCCCTGCGCGAGCCCTCCCTTGGCCCCTGCTTTGGCATCAAGGGCGGCGCCGCCGGGGGCGGCTATGCTCAGGTGGTGCCCATGGAGGATCTGAATCTGCATTTTACCGGGGATTTCCATGCCATCACCTCCGCCAACAATCTGCTGGCGGCCCTTCTGGATAATCACATCCAGCAGGGAAATGAACTGAATATCGACACCAGAAATATTGTCTGGAAGCGCTGTATGGATATGAATGACCGTGCACTGCGCAATATAGTGGTGGGCCTCGGAAGCAAGGCAGACGGCTTTGTCCGTGAGGATCATTTTGTGATCACCGTGGCCAGCGAGGTCATGGCGGTGCTCTGCCTTGCCTCGGACATGCAGGACTTAAAGGAGCGGCTGGGGCGCATGGTAGTGGCTTATGATTTAAGCGGGAAACCGGTGACAGCCGCCGATCTGAAGGCGGTGGGAGCTATGGCGGCTCTTTTGAAGGACGCCATTCGACCCAACCTGATACAGACCCTGGAGCATACGCCGGCTCTGGTCCACGGCGGGCCCTTCGCCAACATCGCCCATGGTTGCAATTCCGTCATTGCCACGAAAACTGCCTTAAAGACGGCGGATTATGTGGTGACGGAGGCCGGCTTTGGCGCGGATCTGGGGGCGGAGAAATTCTTTGACATTAAATGCCGCATGAGCGGGCTGAAGCCGGACGCTGTGGTTTTGGTTGCAACGCTGAAGGCTTTGAAGTATAATGGCGGTGTGCCAAAGAGCGAGGTTTCCAGGCCGGATATGGAAGCGCTCAAGCGCGGCATTGTGAATCTGGAGAAGCATATTGAGAATTTACAGAAGTTCGGAGTCCCTGTGGTGGTTACGCTGAACGCTTTTACCACGGATACTGTTGAGGAGCTGGATTATGTCCGGGATTTCTGTCAGGAAAGAGGCTGTGAGTTCGCTGTCTGCGAAGTCTGGGCCAAAGGCGGAGAGGGAGGAGAGCTCCTGGCACAGAAGGTTCTTGACACCCTGGAAACAAAGGAAAGCCGCTTCCATCCGCTCTATGATGTGAACGACACGCTTGTCCATAAGATTGAGATTATCGCGAAGGAAATTTATGGGGCGAAGGGAGTCAGCTTTTCTCCGGCCGCGGCGAAGCAGCTGGCCAGCCTGGAGAAGCTTGGCTTTGGCGCGCTGCCGGTCTGCATGGCCAAAACCCAGTATTCTCTGAGCGATAATCCGGAGCTTTTAGGATGTCCGGAGAACTTTGAACTGAACGTGCTGGAGGCATACGTGTCCGCCGGCGCCGGCTTTGTGGTGGTGCTGACTGGCTCGGTGATGACCATGCCCGGGCTTTCCAAAAATCCGGCGGCCTACGGGATTGATGTGGATGAAAGCGGAAGGATTACGGGATTATTTTAAAAAAAGATCATGTATGGGATGATACCGGGAATGGCTGCTCTTCGCAGCCGTTGGCCGGCACGATTGATGAATAAGTATCATTTTTAAGGAGTATCAATGGCACCTGTATTGATTGACGGAAAAAAGATTTCCGCCCAGATAAAGGAAGAAGTAAAGGAGGAGGTTCTGCTTTTGCAGCAAAGGGGCGTCGCTCCCTGCCTGGCGGTGATTCAGGTGGGGGATGATCCCGCGTCCTCCATCTATGTGAGAAATAAGCGGAAGGCCTGCGAATACACTGGCATCCGTTTTGTGGATTATCTGCTGGAGGAGGATACGGACCAGCGGACGCTGCTTGCCAGAATTCAGACGCTGAATGAGGACGCCTCCGTGCATGGAATTTTGGTCCAGCTCCCCCTGCCGGAGGGAATCGATGAGAAGGCGGTGACCCGCGCCATTCTGCCGTCCAAGGATGTGGATGGCTTTCATCCGGCCAACGCCGGAGCCCTCTTTCTGGGAGAAAAGGGCTTAGTCAGCTGTACGCCGGCGGGCATACTGCAGCTTCTGAAGAGAAGCGGCATTGAAATTGAGGGAAAGGAATGCGTGGTGCTGGGCCGCAGCAATAATGTGGGCAAGCCCATGGCGGCGTTGCTGTTACAGGAAAACGGAACGGTTACCGTAACCCATTCCAGGACCCGAAACCTGCGGGAGGTGACCAGGAGGGCCGATATTCTGGTTGTGGCGGTGGGGAAGCCGCGCCTTGTGGACGACACCTATAT
>JAJQCU010000040.1:0-1729 GCA_021202575.1 Lachnospiraceae bacterium | reverse complement strand
GTCGTCATTGATGTGGGGATTCACAGAAATGAGGACAATAAGCTCTGCGGCGATGTGGATTTTGAGAAGGTCGCGCCCAAATGCAGCGCCATCACCCCTGTGCCCGGCGGCGTGGGGCCGATGACGGTGGCGATGCTTATGAAAAACTGTGTGAAGGCTGCCGAAGAGGCGGCAGAATGCCGGTAATTGATACGATGATTGCGAGAGCGTTTTTGGCGGAGCAATCCATGGTATCATACCTTATTGTCGCTTTAATCATAGGATGACAGATTTAAGATATGGCCCAAACAGCGGCTGTATTGCGGAGAGTGATATATGAATTGTCCGAAATGCGGACGGCCCCTGAAGGAGGGGATGCTTTACTGCGAGCATTGCGGCGGAGAGGTGAATCTGGTGCCGGAATTCGACACGCAGGTGGAGCAGAGCATTGCCGAGAGTATGCAGGAGGTAATGCATCAGGGCTTTGGGGAAAAGGAGCCTGAGAATCATACAGCAGAAGAAAACAATCCCGCGCATGAGAAAAAGGCGGCCGATTCCGCGGATAAGCAAAAAATTGGTAAGAAAGGGATTTTTATCCTGCCCTGCCTGCTGGCAGTGGCGGTCATAATACTGACAGGGATTGCGGTGATATCCTCCAGGCGCTCCTCCTGGTATGCTTCGGCGCAGCAGCAGCTGATCTCCGCCCGGGATTACACGGAGGAGGGAAAATATGACAGCGCGGAGGAATGCTACTGAAGAGCGATCGAGATCGAACCGAAGCAATGGCAATACAAGCTGCAGCTTGCAGATTTTTATGTCAGTCAGGGGAGGGCGGATGAGGCGCTCCAGATTTACCGTGCTGTTCTGATGAATGAGGAAGCAAATTCGGAGGCGAAGCTTCAGGCATGCCAGGGAATAGTGGACTATTATTCCGCTTCCGGGGATTACAGGAGCATTGCCCAGATTCTGGTGGAGCTTGGAGATGAGGAGGTCAGGGCGGCTTTTTCCGATTATCTGGCGGAGCCTGTGGCCTTCAGCCAGCCGGAAGGGATTTTTACGGACAGTATTATCCTGAAGCTTTCGGCGGACAGCAGCGGCAGTATTTATTACACCCTGGACGGTACGGAGCCGGATGAGAACGGGGAGCTGTACCTGTCGCCCCTTTATCTGGAGGAGGGGATCACGGTTGTATCCGCGGTATACATTAACAGATACGGGGTGAAAAGTACAGTATCCACAGCCACTTATCAGATTGATACCTCCACGCCTTATCCGCCGGAGCTTTCGGCCTACAGCGGCAAATATGATTATCCTCTGGAAATTGAGGCCCAAGCGGAGGAGGGCAGCACCATCTACTATACCGTGGACGGGGGCATTCCGGACACGAGCAGCACATTGTACGATGGGGGCCTTTACGCGGAGGAAGGAACCCATACATACCGGTTTGTGGCTGTCAGTGAGGCGGGGCTTGTCAGCGACGTGATCAGCAGGACATTTACCATTGATTTTTCCTGGGCGGAATACAGCAGTGATGAGGCCTGGGGGCTGCTTGTGGACGCCCAGATAGAAGCCGGGGTGATTATGGATTCGGAGGGAACCATTGCGGACCATCCGGAGTATGTCTACATATATCAGTACCTGTTCCCCATTTCCCTGGATTCGGAGGAGGATGCTTATTATCTGTTCGCGGAGGTCAACAGAGAGATGGAAACGATGATTCAGCACCGCACCGGGATATATTACGGCGTAG
>JAJQCU010000087.1:2622-6547 GCA_021202575.1 Lachnospiraceae bacterium | reverse complement strand
GTCCATAACCAGGTTCCCCCCCACCAGTTCGTTGCCCGCGCTTCCGTGAGAGGTGCGGATCATGGCCCGGATGCGGGCGGTCAGCTCTTCAAAGGAAAAGGGCTTGACCAGATAATCGTTGGCCCCGCTGTCCAGTCCCTTCACCCGGTCGGATACTGAATCCCGGGCAGTCAGAAAGAGTACGGGCGTGACCTTCCCCGCATTTCTCAGGGAAGCCAGCACGGCATAGCCGTCCGCCCCGGGCATCATAATATCCAGTATCACGGCGTCATAGTCCGTACAGGAAAGACAGTCAATGGCTTCCTTTCCGTCAAGGCAGCTGTCCACACTGTAGCCGTCCGCCGTCAGTTTTTGCGTGATGATGCGGTTTAAATCCCGCTCATCCTCCGCCAGTAAAATTCTCATATCCTTTTCCTTCCGATATACTCAAAAATCTACCTCATAAAAAGAAACAACATATTATTAAATGCTCTCCGATAAGCAGGCCTTCTTTCTGCCCTGTTTCATGGTTTCTGAATGGATTTATTGCGATCACGCCTCCCAATTGATAATCTTTTCAAAAAGCTCCGCCATATTTTCCTTCGTGGCCCCATACTTGTGATCCGTCTTATCATAAGCAGACAGAAAATACGTGGTCGTTCCCACGCCGCTGTGAATATATGTAACCAGCGGCACCAGGTCGTACTCATAGCTGACGCCCTCGTCAGAAATGGTGACTGTGATATCAGCCATACCTCCCAGC
Organism: Lachnospiraceae bacterium; assembly: GCA_021202575.1. Classification (GTDB taxonomy): domain Bacteria; phylum Bacillota; class Clostridia; order Lachnospirales; family Lachnospiraceae; genus RGIG6307. Next base: position 5,805 of record JAJQCU010000087.1, on the reverse strand, counting down.
ATCCTCTCCATCTCATCCTGATAGGAGATGAAATTCCCCAGAGAATAATAAACCAGCATCTGGTGCCCGTCCTCCCCGGTGAGCATCTCATATGGCTGCACCACGTGAGGGTGGGTTCCGATCACAATGTCCACCCCTTCCTCCAGAAAAATTTCCGTCCACTTCTCCTGAAAGGAATCCGGCCGGTAGGTATACTCCGTTCCCCAATGGGGCAGCACCACCACAATATCCGCCAGTTCCCGGGCCCTGCGGATATCATCCCTCACCTTTTCCTCATCGGAAAAAGTGTTCACACAGTAGGAGTTGGGCAGCGAAAGGCCGTTGGTTCCGTATGTATAATTCAGGAAAGCGAAGGTAATCCCGTTTTTCTCCATGAAGGGTATCTCCGACGCGGACTCCTCGTCCGTATAAACGCCGATTGCCAGCACATCCTTATCGGAAAAATAATCCACCGTGTCACTAATCCCGGTCAGGCCCTTGTCCAAGCAATGATTGGTCGCCAGCTGCACCACGTCAAAACCGGCCTCAATCAGAGCGTCACCAATCCCTGTGGGCGACCCGAACAGAGGGTAATCACTGTACTGGGACGGATCACTGACAAAAATTGTCTCCTGATTGATGATGGCAATGTCCGCCTCGCTGATCACGTCACTGACATTTTCAAACATGAAGGAATAATCACAGCCCGCCGCCTGCGCGTAATTGTAAAAACCGCTGTGAATCAGGTCATCCCCCACGGCCCGGAGGGTCACTGTGCGGACCTCTGTCACATCATCCTGAGTCAATTCATCCCCGGAAACCGTTACATCAGAAGCCGTTACATCATCAGGCAACGCTGTTTCATCTCCGGCCTCCCCGGACTCCTCCCCTGCGTTCGTTTCGGCTCCTCCGGATGTTTCTTCCTGCGCTCCCTCAGGCAATCCGTCGTCCCGCGTATCTTCTGCCGCTTCCGCACCCTCTTGATTACCGCTCTCCCCGGCAGTCTGGCCAACCTCCACCTTTTCCACACGCATGACCGTGGACGCGGTCTCGTGTACCGTCCCGCAACCGGAAAGCAGCACAGTGAGCAGCATGATTAATATCCCGTTGTATCTCCTCATAAGTAAATCCTTTCATCTCCGCTGTTTTTTCTCAGCCTTATCCTCCACCCGCTTCATACAGACCCAGTAATTCCTTTCTCTCACCTCCGCCGCCTCCCCAATCCTGCGGTTCAGCTCCTCCGGCGCCATCCTCCAGTCTCCCCGGACACGGCCGATATCCAGGCAACGGTGTACCTCCCGCAGGGTATTGTCGTCCGCTCCGCCGTATCTGATGTCATCCAGCACCTGTACCGCCGCATCCTCATACTTCCGGATGGGAAAAATTCTTCCGCCCGGAAACAAAAGCGATTTCAAAAATCCGGCTGTCCCCGGTATCCGGCAGATAGCAGTCATCCTCCGCGCTCTCCGTAACATGCAGATAGTAAAGCGCCGCCCGCTCCTTCCCTTCCGCCCTGCGGATAACCCTGCCCATGCGCTGGGTGCGCTGACGCTGCACGGAGGTTCCCGACAGGATAATGCCCACAGAAGCGTCCGGGATATTCACGCCCTCATCCATGGATTTACAGGTAACCAGAATACGGAACTCTCCCGTGCGAAACCGTTCCAGGGTATTGCGATTTGCCTGCTCTCCCATTTCAGAATGGCACCGGCCTGCCCGTCCGGGATATTCCCGGTATAAAAGCTGATACAGCTCCTCCGCCTGCGCAATGCGCTCTCCGAATATCATGATCTTTTCGTTTTGAGGAAGACGGCGGATCAGCTCCTGCGCACAGGCAATCCGGTCGGAGGCCAGGCACACCAGCTTCCTTCGTTGCCAGGTGAGGTTCAGATATTTTCGCGCCAGCCGCCCGATCCGGTCCTTCCCCGCGCTCAGCCGACGGATTTCCTCAAACCGCTCCCGCAGATTCATTTTGCCCAAAGCCGGCGCGAACCTCAAAAGCTGCGTATAATAGCGCAGCATTTCGTCTGAAATTTCCTCATAGTCCTCCAGCTCCTCCTCCCGGAAGGAAAGCGACACGTGAAAGATATCAACGGCACTGACAGTTTTTAAGGACGCCGCCTTTGACATGCCGTAAGTATAAATCCGGGGGCCCAGCGCCTTTGTCAGTGCCGCTCCCTCCTGCCCCCAGGGCAGAGTCGCGCTCAGACCCAGAGAATACCAGGGCGCTTTTTCCATGGAAATTCTGTCCTGAAACTCAAAAATCACGGAATTTTCCCCTCTCGCGTAATGATGGCATTCATCCGCGATCAAAAATACCGGCTCCCCGTTTTCCAGCTGTTTTAACGTCTGGCGCGCCAGCTCATAGCGGGCGGAGTTGATCACATAAATCATGTATCTGCGGTTCGCAGGATCCTTATACCCGCCTCCCCTCAGGCCAATGCTGTTTTCAGAAGTCTCCCGGCCAGCTTCCATATTGCACGTCGCACTGCCGCACGATTCGCCTTCCTCTTTTGAAGCCAGATGCTCCCGCAGCGCCTTTGCCCACTGGTTCATCAACGCGGATGTAGGCACCACAATTTTAACGAAAACCTTCTGTCCGAGCTTTTCTTCCAGCGCGTCCACGGCGCACATGGCCAGATAAGTCTTCCCGGACCCGGTGACAGCCTGCACCATACCTCTCGCGCCCTTTGAAAGCCAGCGCTTCAGGCACTCTTCCTGCCATTGATAAAGAGATTTTTCCATGGCTGCCTCCTTCGTCCGAAATCACGATATCATTCGCCGCTTGCCGCGAGTGAATATGCTCCCTCGGGCTCATGATATCACAATTTCCCGGATAAGTGAAATATTCCATCGAAAAACATTCCGGAATGCCGAAAAATATCGAAAAACACACCGCTTTTTGTTGAAAAATACGCCCTGTTCATATATACTGGGAGGAACGGGAACCATTTTGCGGATATCACATCTCCATCCGGCTCTCATAACACAAAATCATATACGAAAGAAGATCATCCATGAATTATGAAGACCTCTATCAGGCACTTGCGCCTGATCAAAAATCCCTGAAAGACAGCATTGCCTCCCTTCAGAAATTACAGAAGGCCATTTCCAAAGAGGCGGAAAGCGGGGATATCAAAAGCCTCTCCAAAGACTTAACATCCCTTACCCAGGCCGCCGCGGACCTGGCCTCCACCATCGAAA
>JAJQCU010000087.1:0-2612 GCA_021202575.1 Lachnospiraceae bacterium | reverse complement strand
AGCCTCAGCGATTCCGTCAACGGTTTCGACACAAAGGCTTATTTTGAGAGCGGCGACTTTGCTTCCCAGATGCTGGACATCTGCAGAGAAAACGAGCTGGATATTCAGGGAGAGTTCCCTGTCTATGAAATGTTCCCCTACCGCGTCCGTCTGGACGTGGAAAATCAGGACGTCTACCTGGACAAGAAGCGCATCCAGTGTATGCGGCCCTCAAGCTTTGTGAACACGGTAAAGGCAAATCAGGAAAAGCTGAAAAAGGTACGCTTCAACGCGGAAGGCTTCGCGGAGGAGCTGGCAGCCGCCTACGACCTGGCCAACGCCAAAAATAACCGAAAGCCCGGCTACAACATGTACCTGACAAACCTGTATAAATTTCTGACCCCCATGAGCCGTTTCCGCAAAGACTACGACCTGCAGAGCTTTTCCTACGACATTGCCCGCCTCTACGCGGAATTTATGAACGGTATGACCACTACCAAAGGAGGCCGGGTCTTTGCCTTTGGGCCTGCGCGCAACGGCCAGAAATCCATCCGCATTCTCGACGCCAACGGGAGAGAACAGTTCCTGGCAACCATCTGCTTTTTCTGAAACGAGGTAACCTATGCCTGAACCTGAGACAATCACCACCCTATCCTCCTGCGGAATCGATTTCCTGACCGATTTCTGGCAGGAAAAATATCTGCGGGAATACATCCGCGACGGCGGCAGCAAAATGAAATTCGTCACCGGCCGCAGCGGCAGCGGAAAAACCCACTTCCTCCGTCTGATGGGCAGCCTTGCCCTCAAGGAAAATTATAAGGCCGTATATTTTTCCGCCAAAGATATCTGGATGCACGATTTCCGCGAAATTTACGTGGAAATTTTAAGACAGTGCGATATCATGGACTGCCTGAAAGCGGCCAGCCTGTGCGTCATCCGGGAGATGGGCTACGATCCTGATGAAATCCCGGAGGATATGAAGTTCATCGATTATCTTTCCAAAAACGGTTCCGCCGATCCGGTGACCCGCCGGGAAATCCGTTCCCAGCTGCGCAGTCTTTTTCTGGACGACCCGCTTCTGGACAATAATTTCGCCCTGGCCTGCAGCATGCTCACCGGTAGCATTCTGGGATACCCCACGCTGGAGGAACAGAATAAGGAGCTGCTTCTTTTATGGCTCCAGAGCGACCGCAATGTGAAGCTCTCCCAGCTTCGCGCCCTGGGCTTCTATCCGGCCAAAATCACCCGGTACAACGCCCGCAATATGCTTCGCTCCCTGGCGGAGGTCATCCACATGGGCAGCTATTCCGGCCTGTTTGTGGCCATAGACGATATGGAGATACTCATCAGCCGCACCAGCCTGGAAACCGTGCACTATACAAAGATGAAGCGGGATGACACCTACGAAAGCATCCGCCAGCTGATCGACGATATTGACAGCATGCACCATCTTTTCTTTGTCTACGCCTTCAGCCGGGAACTGATCGACAACGAGAACGCGGGGCTGAAATCCTATCAGGCTCTCTGGATGCGCATCCAGAATGAGATCGTGGGCGAACGGTTCAACCGGTTCTCCGATATGATAGACTTGGACCGCCTGGCCTTGCAGGAATATACTCCTGAGATTATAGTCGCCATCTCCCAAAATCTGGCCGAACGCAGGTCAAGCCAGGTGAGCGCCCCTCTGGATGAAGAAAGCGCAAGGGCTCTGGCCCTTCAGGCCCGCACTGGAAACACAGGCATGGCACAGCTCATCTTAAACGCGATGGAGGCAAAGAACCATGATTGATACAAGCAACGGCACAACATACGATTTTGAAGCCCGGCACATGATCGAGGCCCTGCGCTCCGGCGTTCCCTCCCGGGCTGTGGGCGCCTGTTTTTCGGAAGCGCGCCCCAAAATCATGAAGGAGCTTTCCGCTCAGCTGGATCAGGTATGTGAGCATCAGAAATCCGGCGGCAAAATCATCAGCGGCAAGTACGGCGAGGGCAAAACCCACCTTCTGAATACCATTTTTAATATGGCCAGCTCCAACAACATGGTGGTCTCCTATGTCTCCCTGAGCAAGGAAACCCCTATGGACAAGCTCTATTTATTTTATCAGAAGGTCATCCAGAATACCTACCTGCCCCGGCGACAGCAGCCCGGTTTCATGCATGAGGTGGAAAATATTTCTCCGGGCAGTCCCGTGGCCAACGAAATGCTTCTCTACGCGGCAAAGCATCTGGAGACGGACAAGCTTTATTATCTGCTGCGCTCCTATCTGAACACTGAGGATGCGGATGAAAAATTTATTCTGCAGGCCGACATGGAGGGAGACTTCATCGCCAACGCGCCGTTAAAAAAGATTTACCGGCGGATTTTCGGCCAGCCGGCAAAATATAATGTGAACTTTACCAAAACGAAGCACTGTTCGGATTATTTTCATTTCATGAGCCATCTTTTTGTACAAATGGGCTATCAGGGCTGGGTGATCCTGGTGGATGAGACGGAGCTGATGGGCCGCCTCGGCAAAAAAGCGCGCCTGAACGCATACAGAAATATGGCGACTGTCCTGCTCCCCGAGCTTTGTCCGGAGTGCGCCTTCACGCTCTTCGACGTAAGCGCCTCCGAGAGTGAGGTCGTCATTGAG
>JAJQCU010000290.1 GCA_021202575.1 Lachnospiraceae bacterium | reverse complement strand
CTGTCAGCGCGGCGGCCCATATCATGCAGGATTCCTGCCGGGCGGTGGGGAAAATCATGCTGGTGACGGCCAACGCCAATCATGATTACCGGGATCGGGTGGATAAAACCGTCCTGCTGCCCTATGTGCAGCCGGACCCGGAGAGCAGCTCGGTGTCACCGATTTTGTTCGATGTGTTTGTGGAGCTGCTGGTTTCCTATTTATTAAAGGAGAAAAAGGAAAGCTGAGCGGCGGGAGTTTTTGCCGTAACAGGGGTATGGAAAGATACCTGTTTTCCGAACAGGGATGTTTTTATAAAAATAAAGAAAAGAAGGTATGGCAAATGAAGCACAGAACAGAGATACTGGATCTGCGCACGGCGCTCGCGGTACTGCGGGAGACGCCGGGGCAGCTGATTGAGACCAATGTGGAGGTGGATCCGGAGGCGGAGCTGTCCGGGGTATACCGGCATGTGGGAGCGGGAGGCACGGTCATGCGGCCCACACAGGTGGACGGGCCGGCCATGATTTTTCACAATGTGAAGGGACATCCGCAGGCCAGCGTGGCCATCGGCGTCCTGGCCAGCCGCGCCAGAGTGGCGAATTTATTTGGATGTAAAAAAGAGGAGCTGGGACATCTGGTGCAGTCCTGCGCCGCTCACCCCATCGAGCCTGTGGTGGTAGAGGGAAAGGCGCCCTGTCAGGAGGTGGTGCATCTGGCCACGGACCCGGACTTTGACCTGTACAAACTGATTCCGGCGCCCACCAACACGCCGGTGGATGCGGGACCCTATATCACGCTGGGCATGTGCTACGCTACCCACCCGGATACCGGGCTTTCGGACGTGACCATTCACCGGATGTGTATTCAGGGGAAGGATGAGCTGTCCATCTTTTTGCAGCCCGGCTCCCGCCACATCGGAGCCATGGCGGAGCGGGCAACAGAACTGGGGCAGACCCTGCCCATCTCCGTTTCCATCGGCGTGGACCCCGCCATTGAGGTGACGTCCTGCTTTGAGCCTCCCACAACGCCTCTGGGCTTCAATGAGCTCTCCATCGCGGGGGCGCTGAGGGAGCGTCCGGTGGAGCTGTGCCCCTGCGTGTCCATTCAGGAAAACGCCATCGCCAACGCGGAGTATGTCATCGAGGGCGAGATCATCCCCGGCGTGAAGGTGGTGGAGGACCAGAACAGCCATACCGGCTTTGCCATGCCGGAATTCCCGGGATATAACGGCCATGCCAGCTCTGAGTGCTGGCTCATTAAAGTAAAGGCCGTGACCCATCGGGTAAATCCCATCATGCAGACCTGCATCGGACCCAGCGAGGAGCATGTAAATATGGCGGGCATTCCTACGGAGGCCAGTATCCTTGGTATGATTGACAAGGCCCTGCCCGGCAAGGTGGTCAACTGCTACGCCCACCGCTCCGGCGGCGGCAAGTACATGGCGGTCCTTCAGTGCAGGAAGACAGTGCACACCGACGAGGGCAAGCAGCGGCAGGGGGCGTTATTGGCGTTCTCTGCCTTCCCGGAGTTAAAGCATGTGATTCTGGTGGATGAGGATGTGGATATTTTTGACACCAACGATGTGCTCTGGGCCATGAACACCCGGTTCCAGGGGGACGCGGATATTGTGACTATCCCCGGCGTGCGGTGTCATCCGCTGGATCCCAGCTCCAGCCCGGCCTACACCGGCTCCATCCGGGATGTGGGAATCTCCTGCAAGACCATTTTTGACTGCACGGTGCCCTTTGACTTAAAGGATAACTTTCACCGGGCGCCTTTTCTGGAGGTGGATCCGGAAAAGTGGCGGCATGAGTGAGTGATATGTAAGGTACTGCTGCTGCCCACAATAACGAGGTGAGTATAAATATGACAACGAACCAGATGCAGGAATTTGTGGTATTGGCGGAGGAACTGAATTTCAGCAGAGCCGCGAAGAAACTATATATCACACAATCGGTTTTGAGTCGTCACATATCAGAACTGGAAGAGGAAATTGGGTTTAAACTTTTTTTGCGAAGTACCAGGTCCGTATCACTGACGGAAGCCGGAAAACAGATGGCGCTGGATTCAGTACGGCTGCTGAATAAGTGGAATAAGATGGAAAACCGCATTAAGATGGAGGGACTGGGAGCCGTGGGATCTCTGCGAATCGCTGGTACCCGAAGCACGATGGGACGGGTTTTTCTTGACTTCCTCCGGCAGTTTTCCAATCGTTATCATGGGATATCCATTGAGGTTAAGGTGCTGGAGGGCGATTTTGGGGTGGATGAGATGCTGAGGCAGGATGTCCTGTTTTCCGCGTGTCAGTACAGCAATTGTCCGGAAGGTATTCAGCAGACCGCGCTTTTCAGACAGCCCGCGTATGTGGCATGCCAGAAAGGGATACAGATTGGACACGGTCCTTTTGTGGAGCTGTCTGATCTGGAAAACAGATCATTGATTGTTCCGCATGATGACGAACTCTGGGGACCATACTCTCAGCATCGTATTCTGGCTGAAAAATGTACGAATGGCAGAATCAGTGTGCTTCAGGCTTATAATGTGACAAGTGCTCTCCTGATGGCTTCCCAGGGATACGGAGTCACGATCGTTCCCAGAGCCTGTGTAAGTGTAGAACATCCTCTGAATTTGTATGAGGTGACCACGAAGGAGTGCAATTTTAATATTTATATGTACTACAATAAGACACAGCAGAATCCTGCTGCCAGACTTTTTTATGAAAATGCCATTGCTCAGCAGAACATTGTGTCCACAGAGCCGGTATAAAAAACCCCCGCAAAGCAGGCGGCCTGTTTTGCGGGGTTTTACATTGTTTTTTTCTTTTCAAGCCTGTGGTGCCGCGTAAAACGCCAGGATCTCGTTTTTGACGGCCCGGACGGTAGAGTCGCTGCCGCTTCCTTTCCTGAAATGAAGATACATGGGTACGACGCATGGGTCACCGGAAACAGGAAGGACGCAGATATTATCCGAGACAGGCAGATGTTCTTTTACCATCAGGCCAACATATTTACCGGTTTCTATGACTCTGAGCAGATCAGAGGAGTTCCTGCCGTAAAAGGCAATGGCGGGCTCAAAAGAGTTATCTCCGGTAGTTTCCTTAAAAACATTGAGCAGAGAATTGGGAGTGTCGGTGGAACAGAAACGATACTGCGTTATTTTGTCCAGAGTCAGAGGCTTCGTTTCCTTTGCCAGAGGATGACTTTTCCCCACCACAAATACCAGAGTGAGGAGTTCGAGCTGAGCGTGACCGATACGTTCATTTTCAGATTTTCCCATGGTAATAATCAGGTCGCACTGCCGACTGGCCAGAGCGGTTTCCAGATCTGAAGGAACCGCTGATATCTTTAAAAGGAATCCCCTGTCCAGCAACTCCTCGATCAATTGTGTATTTTTGGAGGAGCCGGAGCAGGAGAGACGTACAAGACTGTGTGTGCGCTGCTTATATTCTTCCATATCATCCAGAGCCTTGTCAAGGCTGCTCAGGGCAGCTGATACCCCGGTCAGATACATCTTCCCATATTCATTCAGTTCGATGCCTCTTCCCACTCGGTTAAATAACGGATAACCAATTTCCGTTTCCAGGCGCCTGATTGCCGCAGAGAGAGAGGGCTGGGTAATATGAAGCTTTTCCGCGGCCCTTCCCATGTGCTGTTCCCGCGCGGTCATTTCAAAATATTTCAGACTTGTAATATCCATTTCGCACCTTCTGTATTCTCTTTTATCATAGAATAGCGGATCTCTTGCGTTTCCATTCAGCATCATAACACGATGTAAAGGATTAGTCAAAAAGGAAGATGAAAATTGATAGAGTATAATCTATCAATTTCTGATTGAAAGCTAAGAGCATATCGGTTGGGATGGAATATGAATTGGACTGTACGGTGCACGCATAGTAAAATGAAGCTGCCAAAAGGAAGTTACAATAAATAAAAGGAGAAAAAACATGAGTGAGCAATTTCAGGTACTGCACCCTTCTGTGCAGTCCACCAGCAAAACGGAACAGGTATCGCCTCCTCTGCCCGACCTGAACGGAAAGGTCATCGGGGAACTCTGGAACTGGGCCTTTCGTGGGGATGAGACCTTTCCAATGATTGAGGAAGAGCTGAAGGCGATTTACCCGGACATCAAATTTGTCAGCTATCAGACCTTCGGTAACTTTCATGACCCGACCCATGAGGCGGAAATGATGGCAGCCCTGCCCGGCAAGCTGAAAGAAGAGGGCGTGGATGCCGTGATCGTGGGAAACGGCTGCTGCGGCACCTGTTCCCCGGCGGTAGCCCGCGGCGTGGTGCTGGTGGAGAAGCAGCATATTCCCGCAGTAGGAATGCTCTGCACCGGTTTCCCAACCATGGCCAGACAGATCATGTCGAGCGCCGGATACCCTGACGCCAGAATCGTGGAGTATCCCCACCCCATCGCCCTGGATTCTGTGGAAGAAGTGAGAAAGAATATCCGGGAGATTGTCGTACCAAAGATCATCGAGCTTCTGACCAAACCAGTCAAAAGCACCGCCCGGAAAAGCAGGAGAAGAGAGCCTGGTTTTGGGGACGTGATTTTTGAAGGCACCAATGAACAGGTCCAGGAATACTTTTATGAGAAAAGATGGTCCGATGGCCTGCCCATTGTCCCTCCAACGATGGAGAAAGTGAATGAATTCCTGAAATTTACGGACAGGGATCCCAATGAGGTGATAGGCGTTATGGAGCCGTCCATGGGCTCCTGCACAGTATGGAAGGTGGCGGTCAACGGCGTGATGGCGGGCTGCCGTCCGGAATATTTTCCTCTGCTTCTGGCAATCGCCGAGATTATGGTGACTCCTGAGTTCAGCGTCAAGGATTCCGGAGCGACGCCGGGGTGGGAAGCGATGATTATGCTCAATGGCCCCATCCGTGATGATCTGAAATTTAATTACGGGATCGGCCATCAGCGCCCGGAGCGCATGGCAAATGTGACCGTGGGAAGGTTCTATCGTCTGATGCTCCGCAATGTGGCGGGCTTCCAGATTGGGTCCACGGATATGTCGTCCCATGGACAGATGTTCCGCCCGGTGATTCCTGAGAATGATCAGGTCTGCGAGGAGATCGGATTTAAGACGGTGGCGGAGCTGCAGGGCTTTGCAAAGGGCGAGAACGTAGTAAGTATTGTTTCCGGTCGTGTCTGCTCTGATCCGGCGCAGACGAACGGCGCAACCGCAGAGCAGCATCTGGATTATCTGACAGACTGGGCGACCCGCATGTGCGAGCCTTATGAAACCATGCGCCACTATGATAATAACCATGTACTGTTCTTAAGTCCGGTGGTCGCAAAGCTTCTGGCAGAACAGGGATACACGAAGGAAAGTATCGCAAAGTATATTCTGACCCACGCGAAGGTAACCGCCGAATACTTTGAACTGAACGCGTCCCGTTTCAATCACTGGAAGCCGTACAGCTTAAAGGAAATGGTGGAGAAGGGAGAGTTCGGACCGGAGTGGTATGAGTCTGACGATCCCAAGAGGATGGTGCCGCTGTTTGGACCGGAGGCAAAGATCCTGATTATCGTGGTGGGAGATCCTACAAGAAACCGCAGTCAGTTCTTCCGCTCCAATTATACCATGGCGAAGCTGACCAGCAAAGCGATAAAGCTGCCTGAGAACTGGGATGAGATGATCGGAAAGTAAGGCATTGAAGCTCACAGGCTGACAATTCCCGGATACCGGAATGCCGGCCTGTGGTAACAGTAACTGAAAAAAAGAAAACTGGTGGAGGAAAAAATGTTTACAGATTATGATGTCATTATAGCAGGCTCCGGCTGCGCGGGATTAGCAGCAGGCATTTATACCAGCCGTGCCGGTTTCAGCACACTGGTACTGGAAAAAAACGCTCTGGGCGGGGAGATGATCAGCAGGCAGCTGATTGAGAATTACCCGGGCTTTGCCGAGGGAATCATGGGTCCGCAGCTTGCGGAACAGATGATTGGGCAGGCGGAGAACGCGGGCGTGGAGTTCGACACCGCTGAGGTACTGGAAATTCAGGATAAGGGAAGCTTCAAGATTGTGAAGACCCCGGAGGAATCTATTACCTGCAAGGGGATTATCCTGGCGACCGGTTCTCACCCGAGACTTTTGAATGTGCCGGGGGAGAAGGAGCTGACAGGCAAAGGTGTGTTTTACTGTGCCACCTGTGACGGCCCCCGCTGCGCGGGAAAACATGTGATGGTGGCCGGCGGCGGCGACAGCGGAATGACGGAGGCGCTGCATCTGGTGAATCTGGGATGCACAGTTACAATCGTAGAGTTTATGCCGACTCCCAAGGCCTCTCAGATCATGCAGGACAGGGTTGCGCAAAATCCCAATATTACCCTGATCTGTAATCACCAGACAAACGCGATTTTGGGAGACAGCTGGGTAAACGGAGTGGAGATTGAGGACCGGGCGACCGGAGAGAAGAAGGTGCTGCCGGTAGAAGGAATTTACGTGAGAATCGGCCAGGTATCCAACACAGAGTTTGTAAAGAGCGCGCTGGAATTAAGCCCCACCGGCCAGATTCCGGTGAATGAGAGTATGGAGCCCGCAATCCCCGGCGTCATGGCAGCA
>JAJQCU010000083.1 GCA_021202575.1 Lachnospiraceae bacterium | reverse complement strand
ATGACACCTCGGTGTACAGTACCGTCACCTGCGAGGTCACTGTCAGAGCCTCCTCAACTACGGCGTTAAAGACCACGGATGGACAGGCCGTCTATGTACTGGAAGACGGCGAATACAGGGTTGCCACCTACAATGACTATTATACGGACGGCATGACGTATTATGTGAAAACCGAAAGCTACATATATACCGGCTGGCAGACCATCAGCGGCAGTACATATTATTACGACGCGGACGGAAATCGTGTGACAGGAACGCAGGTGCTTCAGGGGATTGAGTATACCTTTGACAGCGAAGGGGCGCTGCAGGGCAGCGCGGGTACGCTTGGTATCGATGTGTCCAGCCATAACGGATCGATTGATTGGTCGGCGGTAGCCAATTCCGGTGTCAGCTTCGCCATTATCCGCTGCGGATACAGGGGCTACGGTTCCGGCGTGCTGGTGGAGGACTCCCGGTTCAGGGCCAACATTCAGGGGGCCATCAACGCGGGCGTCAAGGTGGGCGTGTATTTCTTCTCCCAGGCCATCTCTTCTACAGAGGCGGTGGAGGAGGCGTCCATGGTGCTGCAGCTGGTCAGCGGCTACAGCCTCTCCTATCCGATTTACATTGACGTGGAGTATTCCAACAGCTCTCATGACGGGCGGGCGGATTCTCTGAGCGTGTCGGAGAGGACGGCTATTGTGAAGGCGTTCTGCCAGACTGTTGTAAACAGCGGTTATTCCGCCGGTATTTACGCAAATAAGACATGGCTGACGAGCTTTTTGGATATGTCACAGTTAAGCTCCTATAAGGTATGGCTGGCCCAGTATGCGGCGGCGCCCACTTATTCCGGTTCTTTCCATATGTGGCAGTATTCCGCTACGGGAAGCATTGGAGGAATCAGCGGGAACGTGGATCTGAATCTGTGGTATTATTAAAGGTTATCCGCGGTCAGGCTGAAGGCTGCGGGCAGTACGTCAGACTGTGCGAAATTACATGATAAGGAAGGAATCTACCCATGAAAGGTATCATTTTAGCCGGAGGCTCCGGCACAAGACTTTACCCGTTGACCAAGGCGGTGTCTAAGCAGATTATGCTTGTGTATGACAAACCCATGATCTATTACCCGCTCTCCATTCTGATGCTGTCCTATATCCGGGAGGTGCTGATTATCTCCACTCCCAGGGACGTGCCGGTATTTCAGGAGCTTCTGGGGGATGGCAGCCAGCTGGGGATGAAGCTGGAGTACGCGGTTCAGGAAAAGCCCAGAGGACTGGCGGACGCTTTCCTGATCGGGGAGAAATTTATCGGTTCTGACAGGGTGGCTCTGATTCTGGGAGATAATATTTTCTATGGGCAGAGCTTCTCCGCGCTGCTCAAAAAGGTGGCGGCCAGAGAGGATGGCGCCACAATCTTCGGATATTATGTGAGAGACCCCAGAGAGTACGGTGTGGTGGAGTTTGATGAGAACGGCATCGCCGTCTCCATCGAGGAAAAACCGGAGAATCCAAAGAGCAATTACGCGGTGCCGGGGCTGTATTTTTATGATAACGACGTGGTGGAAATCGCCAAAAATGTGAAGCCCTCGGCAAGAGGAGAAATTGAGATCACCAGTATCAACAATGAATATCTGCGCAGAGGAAAGCTCCATGTGGAAACCATGGGCAGAGGCTTTGCGTGGCTGGATACGGGCAATCATGACGCGCTGCTGGACGCCTCCGATTTTGTGGCGGCATTCCAGAAACGCCAGGGCCTGTACATCTCCTGCATTGAGGAGATTGCCTACAGGAGAGGCTTTATTGACAGGGAACAGCTTCTGAGGCTGGCGGAGCCGCTGCTCAAGACCAATTATGGCAAATATCTGGTGGAAGTGGCGAACGGCCTGTAATGTACAGGATAAAGTTTTTGACGTAGCATAACAGGGAGGGAATATGGGAAAAATCACAGTGGAAACCTGCCACATTGACGGGTTAAAGGTTATTACCCCTACGGTCTTTGGGGACAACAGGGGCTACTTTATGGAGACCTACAATTATAATGACTTTCGGGAGGCAGGCATTGACCAGGAGTTTGTGCAGGACAATCAGTCAGCATCCAAAAGGGGCGTCCTCAGGGGACTTCATTTCCAGTATCAGTATCCGCAGGATAAGCTGGTGAGGGTTATCCGGGGCGAGGTGTATGATGTGGCGGTGGATCTCAGGGACGGCTCCGCGACCTTTGGCCAGTGGTTTGGCGTCCTTCTTTCCGAGGAAAACAAAAAGCAGTTTTTTATCCCGAAAAATTTCGCCCACGGCTTTCTGGTCCTCAGCGATTACGCGGAGTTTGTCTATAAGTGCTCTGATTTTTATCATCCCAATGACGAGGGCGGTATCCGCTTCGACGATCCGGACATCGGTGTGGAGTGGCCCATTCCGGAGGGGATGGAGCTGATTTTATCGGACAAGGATAAAAAACAGAAAAGCTTTGCGGAATACCTTAGAGAGAAGCAGGTGTAGGAGGCTTCAGGCCGCGCCCGAAAGAGAAGCAGACATGGCGGCTTCAGGGAATATCCGGAGGGAAAGTGGGAAGACACCTGAGGGAAAAGAGAACGACAGGAACGATATATGAAAGAAATCATCGAAAACAGACGGCTCATCTGGAAGCTGGCCAAAAACGATTTTAAAAAGCGTTATGCCGGCTCCGCCCTGGGGGCCGTCTGGGCATTGATCCAGCCGGTGGTGACTGTGGTCATGTACTGGATTGTGTTTCAGGGAATATTTCAGAATAGAGCACAGATGATCGCGGGGGGTATTGAGGTCCCCTACGTTCTTTTTCTGACCAGCGGCCTGGTGCCCTGGTTTTTTTTCAGTGAGGCATTGAATAACGGGACCACTGCCCTGATGGAATATCAGTATCTTGTCAAAAAGGTGGTATTCAATATCAATATCCTTCCTGTGGTTCGCGTGACAGCAGCTCTGTTTATCCATGCTTTCTTTGTCTTCGTGCTGCTGTTTATTTCCATGCTCTACGGATATTTCCCGGGACTTCCCACGCTTCAGATTGTTTATTACAGCTTCGGCCTGTTTTTATTTACATTGGCGCTATGCTATTTTACCAGCGCCATCGTGGTATTTTTCAGGGATCTGACACAGATTATCAATATTGCGCTGCAGCTGGGCATGTGGGCTACCCCCATCCTGTGGGACATGTCCATGGCCGCAAGCTGGCCCCCTGTCATCGGCTTCCTTCACCGCCTTCTCCCGGTCTGCTATGTGTTCCGCGGCTACAGAAGCGCCGTCTACGGACAGGCCTGGTTCTGGGAGCAGCCGCTGTATACGGCTTACTTCTGGGCGGTGACAATCATCCTGCTAATCCTTGGAAAAAAGCTCTTTGTGAAGTTAAAGTATCATTTTGCGGATGTGCTGTAGGGTAAACGAGAATGAATCCCCAAGTGATTCGGTATAACCATGTAATAAAAAGGACCATTTATGAAAAACTCCCCCGCTATCGACGTAAATCACGTCTCAAAAGTATATAAATTATACGAAAAACCATATTATAGAATCCTGGACGCCATGGGCATCGGCGGCCCCAAATACACGGAGCACGCCGCCTTAAAGGACGTGAGCTTCCGGATTGGGCAGGGGGAGTGCGTGGGCATCATCGGCACCAACGGCTCCGGCAAGTCCACGATTTTGAAAATTATTACCGGCGTGGTGCAGCCCACAGGAGGAAGCGTGGAGGTCAATGGCCGCATTACCGCCCTCCTGGAGCTGGGCGCGGGCTTCAACATGGAGTACAACGGCATCGAGAATGTTTATCTGAACGGTACCATGCTGGGCTTTTCCGAGGAGGAGATTGAGGAAAAGCTGCCCTCCATCCTGGATTTCGCGGATATCGGCGACTATGTCTATCAGCCCGTCAAAACCTACTCCTCCGGTATGTTTGTAAGGCTGGCCTTCGCTGTGGCCATCAACATTGATCCGGAGATTCTGATCGTGGATGAGGCGCTGAGTGTGGGGGATGTTTTCTTCCAGGCGAAGTGCTACCATAAATTTGAGGAATTCAAGGAGATGGGCAAGACCATTGTCTTTGTCAGCCATGACCTGTCCAGCATTCAGAAATACTGCGACCGGGTCATCCTCTTAAATCAGGGGGATATGCTGGGAGAGGGGACCGCGAAGGATATGATCGATGCCTACAAGCAGGTGCTGGTGGGGCAGTATCGGCCGCAGTATCAGCCTTCGGAAAAGACGGAATCTCTGGTAGATGATGAGGAGATCCGCACTCTGGCGGCGCAGAAGGCCGGTACCAATCCTCATCTGCTGGAGTATGGCACTGGACAGGCGAAGATCACGGAATTCTATATCACTGACGAGCATCAGGCCAGAAGCAACGCCATCCTCAAGGGAACCAGCTTTACCATTCACATGGAGGTGGAGTTTTACGAGAGCCTGCCCGCGCCGATCTTTGCTTTTTCTTTCAAAAATATCAGGGGGACGGAGATCACCGGCACCAACAGCATGGTGGAAAAGGCGTTTTTAGAGCCGGTAAAGGCGGGAAGCGCTAAGCATGTGGCCTTTACCCAGAAAATGAGCCTGCAGGGCGGGGAATATCTGCTGAGTTTTGGCCTGACCGGCTTTGCGGGGGATGAATTTCAGGTGTACCACCGTTTATATGACGTACTGAATGTGACAGTAGTGTCAGATAAGGACACAGTGGGCTTTTATGACATGGATTCCACGGTGGAGGTGACGGAAAAGGACCCGCCCGGATGGAAAGAAAAAACAAAGGGAAATGAAAATCCCGGAAAGGTAACCCCCTGACACTG
Organism: Lachnospiraceae bacterium; assembly: GCA_021202575.1. GTDB lineage: Bacteria > Bacillota > Clostridia > Lachnospirales > Lachnospiraceae > RGIG6307. The sequence goes on along the minus strand of JAJQCU010000083.1, from coordinate 1,885 downwards.
TACAGGAGGATAAAACCATGAAGCATACTCCCTTCACCCTCTCCAATCTGAAAAAAACATATCATTATCTGAAAAAAAACGGCCCGGCGGAAACCTTTGCCTCCGCGCTGGAGCGCATCGCCGAGAAAAATAACGCTTATACCTACACCCCTCCGTCAGAGGAGGAGCTGTATAGTCAGCGCCTTAATCAAAATATCTCTCAAATTCTTTTCAGCATCCTGGTGCCGGTCTATCAGACGCCGGAAAATTATTTCCGGGAAATGATCTCCTCCGTCCGCGCCCAGACCTACGGAAACTGGGAGCTGATTCTGGCGGACGCAAGCCCCTCAGACCAACTGAGGGGCGTGGCGGAAAGCTTTCATGACCCCCGTATCCGTTACAAAAAGCTTGAGGAAAATAAGGGCATTTCCGCCAACACCAACGAAGCCCTTTCCCAGGCCGCCGGCGCCTACATCGGCCTGCTGGACCATGACGATGTGCTGGCCCCGGACGCCCTTTTTGAGATGGCGCGGGCTATCGAGGAGAGCAAAAACAATAAAACACCGGCCCGGCTCCTGTATTCCGACGAGGATAAATGGGACGGGGAAAAGGCCTATTATGATGCCAACTTAAAGCCGTCCTTCGATCAGGATCTGCTCTGGAGCAACAATTATATCTGCCACTTTCTGGTAATGGAGAGCGCCCTGATGAGGAAGCTTTCCTTCCGTCCGGCTTTTGACGGGGCTCAGGATTATGATCTGGTGCTTCGGGCTCTCAGATGTCTGGACCGGGAGACGGCGGATGGACACAAATCATCACAAGTTCTTAACATCTCAAGGGTATTATATCACTGGCGCTGTCATAGAGAGTCCACCGCGGACAATCCTCAGAGCAAACGCTACGCCTACGAGGCGGGGCTTGCCGCGGTAAAGGAAGACCTGCAGGAGCGGGGCATTCAGGCTGCGGTTTCCCACAGTAAGCATCTGGGCTTTTACAGAGTGGACTATGAGGATATTTTCCGGGACAGACCGGAAGTGGCCATGGTGGCCGGACCCGTTTATCGCAGGAACCGCATTGCGGGCGGGGCGCTTGACGCGGCGGGAAAGCCTGTCTATCAGGGGCTTTTGCGGGGCTTTGACGGAGGCCATCTGCACAGGGCCGGCCTGTGGCAGAGCTGTGCCATGGGTGATTTTGAAAACAGCCGGGTGCGGCCGGAGCTTTATGAGGCTTTCCTGAGGGAATATCCGGAGTTCGCGGCTGGTGAGGCTACGGCGGACAAAAGAAAGGCCTGGGCCGACTTCGTACACTGCAGCGGCTGCCTGATTTTATACGATCCGGAGAGACGCTAGATGGTAACGATTATTATCCCCAACTATAACGGCCTTCATTATCTGGGGGAGTGTCTGGACGCTATCCTGCCGCAGACAAAGGAAGAGGATCGGCATGTGCTGGTGGTGGACAACGGCTCCACGGACGGCTCCGTAGAGTTTTTGAGGGCGTATCCGGGGATAGAGACCATATTTCTGCCGGACAACACCGGCTTCTGCGGCGCGGTCAACGCGGGGATCCGATACAGCCATACCAGATATGTGATTTTGTTAAATAACGACACAAAGGCGAGGCCGGGTTATGTCCAGGCGCTGATCGACGGCATGGAGCGGGATGAGAAGCTTTTTTCCATCAGCGCCCGGATGCTGATGATGCATTCCCCGGATAAAATTGACAACGCGGGAGACCTGTATACCGCGTTGGGATACGCGAAGGGAAGAGGCATCGGCAGACCGGCGGATGAGTATGACAAGGCGGCGGAGATTTTTTCCTCCTGCGGGGGCGCGGCCATCTACCGGAGAGCGGTTTTTGACCAGATCGGTCTGTTCGATGAGACACATTTCGCTTACCTGGAGGA
>JAJQCU010000319.1:4996-6698 GCA_021202575.1 Lachnospiraceae bacterium | reverse complement strand
ATACGCAGGGGAGATAATCGCTTAACAAAGATGACCGGCACCGCAGTAAAAACTGAAACCATTCACGAAGCGCCATGGCTGCCGCCGCTCTGCATACGAAGAAGATGAACGCGAATTCATGCAGCCCCTTCCCGTGCATCCCTACGTGCCCACTTCCTGGAGCACAGCCAAGATCCAGAACGATTACACCATTACCGTGTAAAAACCGGCCTTTCAGTGCACGCTGCACGTTTTCCTTTGTGGGAAAGTCGGAAATGATACAGGAGACAGCAGTAACGCAGCTGGACAAGAAATATAAGAAGGTATCAGGCAGGACAAAAGTCCTGTCTTTCCTTGTCAAGTAGACTTTATTCCAAAGTTGCATCCTCTATTTTGTGAATATTCCATATTTACGATTCTTTTGAGACGTGTTAATCTATGAAAAGTCAAAACACAAGATGAGGGGAGAAAGTAATGCAAACAACACTATATGCAGTGGAGACGATAGATAAGGAAGGAAGTGCGTTTTCAGCCACTCTACAGGAACATGAGATAGTTGTTGATATTCCTGACCGGCTCCGACCGAAGCTCATTGAGAATCAAATTCAGGTGGAGTATGATGACGGGACTTTTCCTTTTGATGATCTTTTGATATTTAAGGGCGGTTTCCCGGCATTGGCGTTATGGGATAAGGATACATACAAAGAGTTTGATTTCCCATTGCCTGTGGTGAGTGACAGGATTGTGAGGAGGGCCGGATAAGGTTATGGATATTAAGGATGCCCTCATAAGGACTTTGTCAGAAGAAAACAGGCAGCTGAAAAAGGAAATTTGACACTATTCACAGTTCTCAATCCCTAAGTACTCATCTATATCCATAATGTCCTTACCAGTGACATTGAGCAGGTCATCAAATTTCACGGTTTTCATGGTTTCACCGTTGTCGGATTCTTCGCCTGTGTTTATCTTAATGAACCGGAAGACGGCGTCGATTTCCGCAACGGTGCCGGTCAGAGAAATATAGCAGCCGATGTTGCCGGATTCGCCGTCCATGCTGTCATCACTGTCCAGCTCAAAATACGTCACAGTCACCACCATGCCCTTCTTCACCTGCAGGAGTTTATCGGACAGAACTGCCGCTTCCTCCTCTGACAGCTCCGTCCGGTTGGAGCGGAGCTGTTTTGCGGTCTCCTCGGAAAGCCGGTCTGAATGCCCTCTGAGCGCCGCAAAGGGGGCGAAAATCTTAGCGCGGTCCTGCAGAGGCATCTTCGGATGCTTCCGGTAGATGGACGGGTCAGCAGGCCAGGTCTTGTGAATGATGTCTTTATATTTTTCTTCTGCCTCAGTCATTGGACGCGCCCTCCTTCCTGCCTGTTTATCCTTTTGTGTGTCTGTTGTCTTGGCGTCCACAGTCTCATCCGGCTTTATTCTCCGCTGCGGTGCCCGCCAATCTGTCCGTTGCGCTCGCGCATGGTCGCTCCTTCCAGATAGCTTGTGCCTTTCAGCACAGCGTTCTTCCCGAACTGCCTCTTGATGCTCACCATAGCCGCTTGCAGCCTTTTCTCTTTTTCATGCTTTTCCACGTCAGTGAACAGGTCAAGCTGGTATGTGCCTGTGTCCTCCGTCACGTGTCCCGCCGCTATGTTGATGCGCCGTACCGTCAAATTCTGATCAGCAATCCGGTCAAAGATTCCCACAGCCGCTGTGATGCTCTCCGAGCCGA
>JAJQCU010000319.1:3584-4986 GCA_021202575.1 Lachnospiraceae bacterium | reverse complement strand
CCTGCCGTAGTGGTCGGACTTCACATCTCCTTTATATTTCCCTTTATCACAGTTCTCCCTGTCGTAGCTGATGTCCAGCGTCAGCTGGTCCGTCACCAGCTCCTTTTCCACGAGCTGGAGTACCAGGCTGTCCGCCATCTCCCGGACGATGATCCGCGCCTTCTCATACGAGTACGGCTCGGAAAGCACCTGCCCTTCGGAGAGGCTGTGGTTGTCGGCCTTGTAATTCTTGATATGCTCCATCGTGACTGGCTCAATTCCCCAGGCGTGTTCCATGAGGATTTCCGCATCGACGCCGAAGGTCTTATAGAACCACTCCGGGTTGATGAGGGAGTTCCTCGCCACGTCACCCATCGTGTACATATAATTTTTTTCGAGTTTCCGCGCTGTCGCTCCTCCGACACGCCAGAAGTCCGTCAGGGGCTTGTGGCACCACAGCCTGGCGCGGTAGGAATACTCGTCCAGCTCGGCGATGCGGACTCCATCCTTGTCGGCGGGGACGTGCTTTGCCACAATGTCCATAGCGATTTTTGCGAGGTACAGGTTTGTGCCGATGCCGCCTGTGGCCGTGATGCCCGTGGTATACAGGACTTCACGGATCATGGTCATGGCCAGCTCGTGCGCCGTCATGTGGTAGGTTTTTAAATAAGCAGTCGCGTCAATGAACACCTCATCTATAGAATAAGCGAAGATGTCCTCCGGGGCCACGTACTTTAAGTAGATGGAGTAAATCTGTGCCGATGTCTCCACATAGCGTTTCATGCGTGGCGGGGCAGTAATGTAGGAGAGCCTGGCAAAAGGGTCCTTTTGTAAAGTCCCCGCGTCAAACGAGGAGGAAGTAAACTCCGCCTTGGGGTTGTGGGTGACATGGCGGAGGGTTGCAAGACGGGCCGCATTGATTTTCTCCACAGCCTGTATTACCTCAAACAGCCGTGGCCGCCCCGGTATGCCGTGGGCCTTCAGGGAAGGGGAGACAGCAAGGCAGATGGTCTTCTCAGTTCTCGTTTCATCCGCCACGACTAAGTTTGTTGTGAGCGGGTCGAGGTGGCGGTCCGCGGCTTCACAGGACGCGAAATACGACTTTAAATCTATCGCTAGGTATGTGCGGCCTTTATTTGTGTCCATCTGTCTGTTCCTCCTTCCTCTGAATTTCTCTACATCTGTACTTCCACAAACCACCTGCCGTAGCGTCCGTTGAACCTGCGTTCCAGATGTTCGTAGAACAGGTGCTTCATCTGGCCGTTGATGACCACAGTGTAGCAGTCGCCGGAAAGCCCGGAACCAACCGTGCCAGCCGGGCGGAAGTCTTTTACCTCATCGATTTTATATTTTCTGCCGTCTGTCCAGATGATGGCTTTAGGTATGACATAGCCGGTGTTGTCGGTTTCGGAAATGCCGGTCA
>JAJQCU010000319.1:0-3574 GCA_021202575.1 Lachnospiraceae bacterium | reverse complement strand
CGGATGTAATGCCTGGGCTTTCGGATGCATAGTTGGGTCACCTTCTTTTGACAGTGTGGATATAATGGCGGTTATGCGCCGGTTATGAGTCTGTTTCAGAATTGAGACCGGGTATCCGGATCTTATTATCCTTCTTTTTAAACGCAGCGCCTAAGCGTATTGAAGTTATTTCCTGTCCATTGTCATTCTCCACAGTGTCATCATCCGGGATGAGCTGGTTGCTTAATTCTTCCATTATTTCTTTTTGAATTTTCCAGTAATCTGCAATCTCGATATTCGTTGCAGCCCTCACAGCGGGAACACGGTTACCGACAGTTTTCTTCCTGCAGGCAGGGCATTTCCTTGGGACGTCGTACTTGCTGTGGAGGACGGACGCTTCGAACGTATAATTACAGGCGTCACAGTGGCAGAGCATTATGCAATCACCTCCCTTGCTCCGGAATTGTCGAAACGATGAAGAACCCATATATTTGTCATTTTAGTCACCTCGCGCTTTAATTCAGGACGCGCCCAACGATCCGGAATCCAAGTTCAGGATTGACGTCGATGGGCTTGTAATCTTTGTTGTGGGAAACCAGGAGAACCTTCGGGTGTACCACGCCATCGGCCAGATAATCTTCGATCTCATTCCCGCCGGGCATGACTTCCTGATATTCCTTGATATAGCCATTGCCATCGTAAACGAAGATGCCGACTTCTCCGGGGTTAAGCTCCCCGCATTGCTCCACCCACACAATCTGGTTGTCTGTGTAGGTCGGCATCATGCTGTCGCCGCTGATGCGCAGCCCGAAGTCGGCGGCTTCGATAATCGGCGAATAAGCAAATTCCTGCGGTTCGAAATGATCCTCATTCAGGAAGTTACCGGTACCGGCGGATACGGGGAGCTGCCCTATATCTCTGGTAATCCTGATAACCTGTTCACAGTACTTCGTAGTCCTGCGGCGCTCCTTCGGAGCAAACTGCCCGGATGCGATGAGCGCTTCCTTAAAGGACTGGAGGATATTGAGGCCCTTCTGGCTCAGCTCTGGGGAGAAAGCGGGGGACTCCGGCACATCCTCCAGGAAACAGCCCCTTATATCCACAACACCAAGGATGTCGCAGAGGGCAAGGAGCTGGAGGGCGTTTGGCATGGATTCTCCTTTTTCCCACTTGCTGATTGCGGCAGGTGTGATGCTGTTGCCGTACTGCCTAAGCGCAGCAGACAATTCCTACTGGCTCATGCTTATACTTATCCGCCTCTCCATCAGCTTTTTGCCGATCACGTTCTCATCCCTCATGTCCTGGAACTGGAAGGTGGAGCTGCTTTTCTTTTTACGGTCAGTGATCAAGGAGCTTACATTGATGTTTTTTTGCTTATTCTCATCCATGTTCCTTACCTCCTAACGGTTGATGGACTTATTATATATCAAATTAAATTCCTTGTAAACAGGAAAATGGGAATTTAATTTGATTTTGCTGCTGAATATTTGCTGAAAAACGGAGGTAACCAAGCAGAAATCAGGTACATCGCTGTCTTAAATTTTGACTTAAATCACCTGTTAATTAATACGACTTGTTTCCTTGTCAAGTAGACTTTTTTCCGAAGTTGATGTTGCCTTTTTGTGAATTTTCTATATTTACGTTTTCCGGAAGACATGTTAATCTTTGAAAGGCAAAAACACAAGATGAGGGGAGAAAGAAATGCTGACAACGCTATATGCAGTGGAAACGATAGATACGGAAGGAAGCGCGCTTTCAGCCATTCTGCAGAAACATGAGATAGTTGTTGATATTCCTGACCGGTTCTGCCCGAAGCTCATTGAGAATCAGATCCAGGTGGAGTATGATGACGGAACATTCTCTTTTGATGATCTTTTGATATTTAAGGGCGGCTTCCCGGCATTGGCGTTATGGGATAAGGATACATACAAAGAATTTGATTTCCCGCTGCCTGTGGTGAGCGACACAATTGTGAGGAGGGCCGGATAAGATTGGATGAAGAGAAGCCGGGTTTTATGCCAGCTTCCCTTCATCGGGAAGGATTATGTGAAAAACCCGAAATAAGTAGTAATCTGATTAATTAAACAGGCTGCCAGAAATACAGCTTTACGTGCAGATAATTCTCCTGGCAGGTGTAGAACACCATACCGCCCTGATTGAGAGAAGAGCAGCGTGTGCCGTCCATGGTGTACAGGCCGGTGGATTTATCACTCCAATACTCGCTTCCGCGGTTGTTAATGCCGTCCTGGATATCTACACAGACATACTCAGTCACAGCGTCACCGGTATCGATATACATGCTGTCACCCACGGACACATTCTTCAGAAGAGAGAATGCCTGATTTTTGTGGTCGGCGACCATCCATTCCTCAGTGTCCATGGAGCAGATTGTGTCACCGGACCAGGAATAGGAGAGGATTGCAGCCGCGTCAGCCGTATCTACAACGCTCTGGGAGTTATAGATTGCACTGAAGGACCCAGGCATGTACAGGGCTACGCTCATTCCCACAGAAGGGACAGTGCAGCGGCCATACATATAGTGCCCGTAAAGGTCAGTGTTCGCCGCAATCTCAGCCGCCGCCGCAGGTTCAACAGAGGAAGCTGCTGTCTCAGTTACAGTCTTAGCAGGAGCCGCCTCAACAGTGGTTTTTGCTACAATCACAGAAGGAGCCGTCGCAACAGACGTTTAAGCAACAGTAAAGTCGGGAAAATTATCAAAAGATGTGTCTTCAACAATGCCGATAGCAGCAATCCCGCCATCCAGGGAAGCCTCGGTACTGTCCTGTAAATTATCATTGACAGGCTCATACACTATGGTTTTCCCAACTGTCTCAGCCGTCATATTATCAGCCACAATGGTTTCCTCTTCATCGTGAACCGCTTCCCTGTCAACAGCAGGAGTGGCTGCTTCATATTCCCCATCGGCCTGAGTACTGGTACTTAAGACTTCCTGTTTAGCCGCAGCATCGCTGACAGTCTCGTCTGTGACAGCCGATGTACATCCGGCCATTGCAGCAGTCATCAATGTGACAAGCAGCATAGCAGCAATTCTCTTATTGTTATTCCCGGTAAATAAGTTTTTCATGGTATCAATTCTCTTTCGTGTTTTTTAATTGTTGTTGTCTTTAGATGTATGCCGGTAAATCAGGGTATCACTTAACGCCGGTATGGAAAAGGAAAAACAATACTGGAGGGGCTCCTTGTGCCGCCTGCGTTGCATCCTTTATGATTACCGGCTTGTTCAATCTTCTGTAACTATCATATCACAATGAAATGAATATTCAAGCAAAAACTCAAAAAGATTATAAACTTTTACCAAGAAGCTGAGAGCCAATACGCGATATGGCTGGAAACTAACAAACAATAAACAATTCTGTTACAAATAGTTTACAGATTTTCGATACTCTTGATTGGTGGATAAGGGGATATTTTGTCAGGAGGCTTGCATGAAACAGGATCAGCTTTCCATTTTGCTGGAGGAAGAATACTTTACAGAGCGAAAGCCGGAGGGGAAAAGACAGTCGGCAAGTGCAAAAGCCGGGCAGAATAAGCCAAAGGCGGATACAACATCAGGCCAGAATAAGCCGGTGCAGGT
>JAJQCU010000043.1 GCA_021202575.1 Lachnospiraceae bacterium | reverse complement strand
GGACGGGGGAATACCCGCAGTATCACCACGGGGATATCAACGCTTTTCATATTTCTTACTTCAGGAGAAAGGAAGCGGACGAGAGAGCCTTTCACACCTGCAATCTGCGCAAGAGCTACGGCTTTTATCTGACCAGCCAGGGAGGCGACCCTATTCCGGATGTGGAGGACGCTCAGGGCTTTTATCGGATTGGTGTGGTGAAAAAGGGGCCGGACGTCTTTTTTTACATCAATGAGCTGGAGATTTTTCATTTCGCGGATGACGGGCAGACCTGGGGGCCGCTTCTCGGCGGCGGAAAGATAGGTTTTCGGCAGCTGGCGCCGATGATCGGGGAGTACGCGAATCTGAGGGTGTATGAAATATAGCTCCGAAGGGGGGCGGGACTGCCTGTCAGAAGAGCACCCCGTGCATCGTATGGCGTCCCGTGAAGGAGAGAAAGCGGCGAGCTAAACTGGCTGACTACAACGCAGCGGATGGCGGCATAGGCAGTGCTTTAATTAAAATTATGATTGAGGCGCTACACTAGACATTATCATAATATTTGCGGTTGAAACGGACCGGAAGGAGATTACTGAATTATATGAAACTGCATTTAATGGAAAACAGAAATGTGGGCGGATATACCACCTTTGGAAGCGTCTGGGAAAGGGGTGAGGTACCGCCGGAGAGCGGGTTTTCGCTGACGGATGGAAACGGGGAGCGGATACCGGTACAGTCCCGGGTGACGGCTTACTGGCCGGACGGGAGCGTGAAGTGGGCGGCTCATACCGCGGACAGTGAAAGAATGGGGCATCAGGTGACGGTGGAGGCGGTGAAGCCGGGGAGCGGCGATGGGGATGGGGCCGCCGACGGGTTCGTGCGGGGCCGGACAGAGGCTCCCGATGGCTCTGTGCAGATTCGGGCAGAGGCCGCCGATGGCTCCGAGCAGATCCGGACAAAGGCCGCCGATAGCTCTGAGCAGATTCGGACAGAGACTGCCGACGGCTCCACGCTGACCCAGACAGAGGACAGCTTTTGTCTGCGTTGCCGGAAGATTTCTGTGAACATTCCGAAATCCGGCTCGGCGCTGATGAGGGATCTGTATATTGACGGGCAGAAACGGGTTCAGAAAGCGGAGCTCACCCTGATTCTGGAGAGAAGAAACGGACCAACCCGCACGGAAATTCCTGGCATCGGCATGATTTCAAGGGTTACAGTGGAGGACGAGGGTCCTCTGCTCTGGTGCTTTAAGCTGGAGGGCAGCCATGTACTGACACCGGAGGAATCCTCCCCGGATGCTTCCTTCCAGACCGGGCAGGGCCCTGACGCCGGGAGAGCTTCTGATACGGACGCAGAGCAAATCATTCCTTTTGTTGTCCGTCTGTATTTTGGCATCGACAGCGGACAGGTCAATATTACCCACACCTTCCTTTATGACGGCGATGTGAACCGGGACTTCCTCAAAGGGCTTGGCATCCGTTTTTACACCGGTCTGCGGGGAGAAAGCTATAATCGTCATGTTAAATTCGGCACAGACCACGGCAGCTTCCATGAGGCGTCCGTCCTGCTCTCCTCCTGGCACCCCAGGATTCCGCAGGAGATTTATCAGGATCAGATCGGTGGGAAAGCGGTGGCGCAAAGCCAGGAGGAGCTGGACCGATGCATGGAAGAGAGGCTGTTTTCGACTGACGGAAATGAAAATAAGCCGGGATCGGAAACAGAGAAGCCGCTGCTTGAAAATATTCAGGCTGCCGCCTCCGATATGCCATCCTGGGGCCGGTATCAGCTTTGCCAGGACAGCGATTCTCATTTCCTGATCCGCAAAAAAATTTCGGATGAAAACTGCTGTTTCATCGACAGCCTCCACGGAAACCGGGCGAAAGGAACCGTGGCCGCGGGTGGTACGAACGGCGGGCTTCTCATCGGCAAGAGGGATTTCTGGCAGAAATATCCCTCCGGCCTGGAGGTTCAGGGGCTGGACCAGGATCAGACGGTTCTGACCTGCTGGATTTACACCCCCACGGCGGAGGCCTATGATTTCAGGCATTATACTGCCACCGGCTACAGCCAGACCTATTATGAAGGCTTCCCGGTGATGGGGGCCGACCCGGTGGGCATCGCCAACACCAATACGCTGGTGGTGGAGGGCTTTGACGGGGTTATTCCCACGGATAATGAGATGGAGGACTTTGCCCGCAGGGTGCAAAAGCCCGCCGTCTATGTGGGGGAGCCGGAGTATTATCACGAAAAAAGAGCCTTCGGCTACTGGAGTCTGCCCAACGAGGAAACGCCGGTGGAACGGTGGCTGGAGGAGCAGCTGGACGGGGCGGTGAAGTTCTACGAGAAGGAGATAGAGACCCGCCGCTGGTACGGCCTGTTCAATTACGGCGATATCATGCATACATATGATTCAGCCCGCCACTGCTGGAAATATGAAATGGGCGGTTACGCCTGGAAGAACACCGAGCTGGTGCCCACGCTGTGGCTGTGGCTGATGTTTCTGCGCACCGGCAGGGAGGACGTGTTTTCCCTGGCGGAGGCCATGTGCAGGCACTGCTCCGAGGTGGATATTTATCATTTCGGAAAATATAAGGGCCTGGGCTCCCGCCATAATGTGCGCCACTGGGGCTGCTCCTGCAAGGAGGCGCGGATTGCCATGGCGGGGCACCACAGATATTATTATTATCTGACAGGGGAGCGCCGTCTGGAGGATATTTTTGATGAGGTGAAGGACGCGGAGCAGGCTCTGTATGAAACCGACCCGCTGAGATTCTTTTCAAATAAAGAGGAAATGACAAGTCCGACGCACGCCAGGTCCGGCCCTGACTGGTCCTCTCTGGTCTCCGACTGGATGACGCAGTGGGAGAGAACCGGGGACAAAACCTATGAGAAAAAAATCCGCACCGGCGTGGAGGATATCAAAAACGCGCCCCTGAAGCTGGTCTCCGGACCTGATTTTGAGTTTGACCCGGCCACGGCTCATCTGCGCTACATAGGGGATCGGGCTACCGGCGGCACTCATTTACAGATTTGCATGGGCGCGGCTCAGGTCTGGACGGAGCTGACGCTTTTGATTGAAGACGAACAGTGGAATGAAATGCTGGCGCAGTACGGGCGGTTTTATTATCTGGACAGGGAAAAGCAGGTGGAGGAGTCGGGGGGAATTATTGGCAACAGACAGTTTACCTTGCCCTTCATGGCCTCCGGTATCGCGGCCTACGCCGCCGCGTATCTGCGGGATGAGGAGCTGGCCCGCAAAACCTGGCAGTATCTGTTCCGCAGCATGATGCATGAGGGGGAGCAGGGCGGTTTCGCTGCCATCGATACCCCGAACGCGGGCAATCAGAAGGTGCTGGAGGAAATTCCCTGGATCAGCACCAACTTTGTGTCCCAGTGGTGCCTGAATACCATCTTTGCCCTGGATTTTATCAGGGAAAAGCTGCCGCAGAGAATGGACGGCGTGAAGGAGCTGCTGCAGGAATTCCCGGAGAATGGATTGTTTCATAAGGCGTGAGGTATTATGATACGAAAAAATGACACCTGCACCATCTATGCCTGTTACGTGGGCTATATCGTACAGGCGATTATCAACAATCTGCCGCCGCTTTTGTTTCTGACCTTTCAGAACAGCCTGGGGATTTCCATCGGCCTGATCGGATCCCTGATTACAATCAATTTCGGCACCCAGATCCTTGTGGATTTTGCGACGGCAAAATATGTGGACCGGATCGGTTACCGGCCGGCGATTATCGCGGCGCATCTGTTCTGTACGGCGGGGCTTTTGTGTATGGGCACGCTGCCGCGCTTTATGGAAAACGCGTACGCCGGGCTGGTGATCGCCATGGTGTGCAACGCCAGCGGCGGAGGTCTGATTGAGGTGCTGGTCAGCCCCATTGTGGAGGCGGCTCCTTCCTCCGGTGCGAAGGAGACGGCCATGAGCCTTCTGCATTCCTTTTACTGCTGGGGGCATGTGGCGGTGGTGGTGCTTTCCACCATAGGTTTTCAGGTCGTTGGCATGGAGCGGTGGTATATTCTTCCTCTTCTGTGGAGTATCGTTCCCTTTGCCAACCTGTTTTTCTTCTCCCAGGTCCCGATCCGGACGCTGGTGGAGGAGAGTGAACGGCTGCCGGGCAGGAAGCTGTTTTCCACAGGAGCGTTCTGGCTGTTTTTCGCGTTGATGCTCTGTGCGGGCGCGTCGGAGCAGGCCATGTCCCAGTGGGCTTCCCTGTTCGCGGAGGAGGGGCTTGGTGTGTCTAAGACGGTGGGTGATCTGCTGGGACCCTGTTTGTTCGCAGTTCTGATGGGCAGCGCCAGGATGTTTTACGGCAAAAGGGGAGAGCGGATGGATCTGCGCAGATTTATGGCTGCCAGCGCGGTGCTCTGTATTGTCAGCTATTGTATGGCGGTCTGTTTGAAGAATCCGTGTCTGGCTCTGTTGGGCTGTGGCCTCTGCGGCTTTTCCGTGGGAATCATGTGGCCCGGCGCCTTCAGCCTGGCGGCGAAGGGCTGTCCCAACGGAGGGACGCTGATGTTTGGCCTGCTGGCTCTGGCGGGAGATGTGGGCTGCGCCGGGGGTCCGTCATTAGTCAGCGCGGTATCCGGCGCGCTTCCGGAATACGGGCTCAGAGCCGGGCTTCTGGCAGCAGTCTGCTTTCCGGTTTTCATGCTGATTTTGCTGAGTGCTTATACGAGAGTGAAAGAATAGACAGTGTGAAATGGAAACAGGTAAAAAATGGAAGCGGCTGCGAATAGCAATCATCCGGTGCGGAAGAAAAAATGAGAACGCAAAAAGAGTGCCATCTGGCACTCTTTTCTGCATCATAACCAATATATGGATAAAAAGGAGTTACAAAGGTAAGCTGCCTATTACGGATACATCGAATTATGTTTTACAAGCCGGAAATACGACAAGTGGTATGTCTCTCCGGTGAAGTGAAGGTCGTTATATCGCGGCTGTGCCGTTCAATTATAACTTCACTACGTTAACAGCCTGAGGGCCTTTTGCGCCTTCGGTTAACTCGTACTCCACCTTTGCGCCTTCCTCTAAGGACTTGTAGCCCTCCATCTTCAGGCCGGTGAAATGTACGAATACATCCTTGCCGGATTCATCAGTGATGAAACCGTAACCCTTCTGGTTGTTAAACCACTTTACTGTACCTTTGTTCATCTCAAGATACCTCCATAAAAATTACATTTTGATGTGACGAATATGGAGAAGCTGTTTGGAGCAATCCCCCCGTTACTCAAAACTATCCGGATTTTACCACATTTTTGGGAGAAAAGCAAGACGATTTTATAAATTCCTCCAGCCACTGGTCCCAGACCCGCTCCGGAGTCTTGTCAAGAGAAAAGGAGTCGTAATTGACGCCGCCTGTGAGAAAGACCTTCTGTCCGTCAAAGCGGATGTTCAGCAGAAAGCCCTTTACAGAAGAGGCGGTGGGAACGGAAGCAAGAAGAGACCGGGTCTGAGCGTTTCCAAGCTGCAGGGTCAGGCGCAGGGACAGGGGAGTCTTTTTCCCTCGGATGAGTGAAAAAAGAATGGGACGAACCTGGCTGTAGGGCAGATAGACTTCCTCCTCCGGCAGCGCCGCAAGCTCCTCCTCTGTGAAAAAATCCCGGTTCAGATGGCCGTCGAACTCATAGCCAAATCCCATTTGAAGGGAGCCTTCCACAAACAGGAAGGAATCGAAGGCGGAATCTGTAAGGAGCCGCTGCATGAAGGTCTTTACCTCATCGATTTGCAGAGCGAACATGGTTTCTCCTTTCCTTAGGAACTGTCGACTGTTTCCTAGTGCAACAGTCCGGCCTTTATGAGCAGAGCCGTCAGCAGGGCGGTCACCTGCAAAAGGGTGATTAACGGCATGAAAGCCTGAAAATACCAGTGATTTGTCTTATGGTGAAAGACCAGCATCCCCGCTGTTGAGCCGATGCTGCCGCCCAGGAGGGCTGAGAGAAAAAGGGAGGCCTCCGGAATCCGGAAAGCCCCCTTTACAGCCTTTCTCTTATCAATGCCCATCATCGCAAAGGCGACCACTGTGACGACGGCAAAATAAATCAGGATAAGGAAACCCGGCTGCATTACTCTATTTTCCCTTCCACTTCCATCATCTTCATGGCGCGGACCTTGCTGGGCAGGCCGAACAGGGTGATGAAGCCCTCCGCGTCGTGGTGATCGTACAGCTCGCCGGTGGTAAAGCTTGCCAGGGCCTCGCTGTACAGGGAATAAGGGGAGGTGGTGCCGGCCTTGATGATATTGCCCTTATAGAGCTTGAACTTCACCTCACCGGTGACGTATTTCTGCGTGGACTCAACGAAAGCCTGAATCGCCTCGCGCTTCGGGGTGAACCACTTGCCCTCATAGACCAGGTCGGCGAATTTATTGCCCATTTCCTTCTTCAGGGTGTAGGTATCGCGGTCCCGACTCAGCTCCTCCAGCTGCTGGCGAGCCTCCATCAGGATGGTGCCGCCGGGAGTCTCGTAAACGCCCCGGGATTTCATGCCGACCACATGATTTTCCACGATGTCGATGATGCCGATGCCGTGCTTTCCGCCCAGTACGTTCAGCCCCTCGATGATCTCGGAGACCTTCATCTCCTTCCCATTCAGGGACTTGGGAACGCCGGCCTCGAAGGTCATGGTCACGTGCTCAGGCTCGTCGGGCGCTTTCTCGGGCGTCTGGCTTAAGACCAGCAGATGGTCGTAATTGGGCTCCTGGGCAGGATCCTCCAGCTCCAGGCCCTCGTGG
>JAJQCU010000258.1:5164-6746 GCA_021202575.1 Lachnospiraceae bacterium | reverse complement strand
TATAATGGCAGGCGACAATATTTGCAAGCTGTCGTTTTGCAAGCTGTCATTATGCAGGTTGCCGTTTCCATGGAAGGCTTTTTCCTCCCCCTTTTTTTCATCCGGCCCATTCATGTACATTTTTTCTTCCGCAAAAAAAGCGGCCTCATTCAGCTCCATGCTTCCATCCATCCGCTCATGCCCCAAAAGCAGCAAAAGACCGGCGCCCACACGGCGCGCCCGGTCTTTTCCATTTCCGGCTCTCAGAGCCTTTTCCTTACGCTCAGAATCCAGCAGACGAAAAGCCGCGGCACAGAGAGCCGCCTCCTCCAGCCCGCGGATATCCATCACGTAAAGTCTTAATTTCATCCTGATGCCCTCTTTCCTCTGCCCGCCTTCGGGTGAAATTTCCCTCCTTACCCCAGCTTTTCCTTATAGAATTCCACAAATTCGGTGTATCCTTCCTTTGTGAGATTCTCCTTCTGGAATTTTTTATTTTTATTCATCCTGACCACCAGCACCTGAGCGCCGTCCCTGCGCGCCTCCTGGGCCTGGGCGATAATCCGGCTTAAGCGCCCGCCCTCGACGCCCTTCTCAATCAGATAGGCCGTCTTTTTGGGCGCGTCCGGCACCTGAAAGCCCCGCTCCATCAAAAGCAGGATAATCCGCTCAAAGCCGATGGAGAAGCCGCAGGCCGGCACGTCATTGCCGGTAAACTGGCCCACCATTTTGTCATACCGTCCGCCGCCGCCGCAGCTGCCTCCGAACTCCGGCATGGCGATCTCAAAGATGGTGCCGGTGTAATAGCTCATGCCGCGCACCAGCGTGGGATCAAAGACAATCTCAAAGGTGTCCTCCTGCGTTGCCCTCACGCTGTCGATGATTTCCATAAAGGAGGCCATCACGCCCTCCTCAAGAAGTCCCGCGAGCTTTTCGGCAATATGGGCCGGCCCGTTGTCCGCCTCCGCAATCTGAGCAAACAACTCCATATATCTGCCACAGATATCCTCCGAGTATCCCAGCTCCATCAGCTCGCGCTTCACCCCATCTTCACCAATCTTGTCCATCTTGTCCAGAATGATAAAGACCTGGTCATAGTCCGCCTCATCAAAGCCGGCGTAAGCAGCCATGGCCTTTAAAATCCGCCGGTCATTGATGCGAATCTGAAAATTCCGAAAGCCCAGCTTGCTCAATGTGGTGGTAGTCGCCAGAATCAGCTCAATCTCCGCTAAATTGCTGGCCTCCCCCAGAATATCGATATCGCACTGCATAAACTGGCGGTATCTGCCCCGCTGGGGACGGTCCGCCCTCCACACGTTTCCGATCTGCAGCGCCTTAAAGGGACTGGGCAGGGAATTAGCGTTATTGCTGTAAAAGCGTACCAGCGGCACGGTCAGGTCATAGCGGAGTCCGCCGTCCACCAGATCCGCCTCGCTTTGCGCGGTCTTAAGGTTCAGCTTTTCTCCTCTTTTTAAAATCTTAAAAATCAGCTTCTCATTCTCACCGCCCTGTTTGCTGCTCAGGTTGGCGATATTTTCCACACACGGGGTCTCGATGGGGGTGAAGCCGAACTTCGCGTAGGTCTCCTTAATCACCCCGGGGA
>JAJQCU010000258.1:1113-5154 GCA_021202575.1 Lachnospiraceae bacterium | reverse complement strand
CTTTTTGTTCAGTGCCATAAAAATCCTCCAAATCGTTATCGCTGTTTCCCACTTATACCAACAGCCTTCGCTTGCGCTCTATCATCTCATCAATTTGATCCATGTACATGTCCACTTCCTTGACGCAGTCGCAACGCTCAATTCTTCCTCCCGGGAACACCGCCTTGGTGATGGTACCCGCGCCCAGCGCCACGATGGTCTGAAGCTCTTCCATGATCAGGATGTTGTAAATGCCGTATTTCCCCTCTCTGGCGTAGCCCACATTTTCAAAGCTGCCGGTCATGTTCTTCTGGCGATACAGATAATAAGGCTTCATGCCCAGAGCGGACGCCCCGGCTGCGGCGATGGCCATGGTCCGGTCGGTATTTTTGAGGACAGAGCGGTCGTTTTGCTCAATCCACTTTGCCAGACGGCTGGCCTTTTTGATGGCCAGAGAATGGACGGTCAGACTGTCCGGCGCAAGGGCCTTCACCTTTTCCAGGGTGTCGGCGACCTCTTTTTCCTCTTCCCCGGGAAGCCCCAGGATCAGGTCCATGTTAATATTGTCAAAGCCAAGATCCCTGGCCGTCCGGTAAGCCTGGTATACCTGCTCCACGGTATGCCTCCTGCCGATGAAATCCAGGGTTTCCTGCTGCATGGTCTGAGGGTTGACGCTGATGCGGGTGACGCCGTGCTTTTTTAATACTTTCAGCTTTTCCGCGGTGATGGAATCCGCCCGCCCGGCCTCCACAGTAAACTCCTGCAGGCGGCTCAGATCCAGCCGATCCTCCAGAGCCGTCAGCAGCCGGTCCATCTGCATGGGATCCAGCGTGGTGGGCGTGCCTCCGCCGATGTAAACCGTGTCCAGAATTTTATCTCCGTAAACCTCAGCCACGAAATCCAGCTCCCTGATCAGGCAGTCGATATACCGGTCCACCTTCTGCCGGAAGGAAGCAATGGGAAAAGAGGTAAAGGAGCAGTACAGACAGGTTGTCGGACAAAAGGGAATGCCGATATAAAGACTGTAGCCGTTCTCATAATGCAGATGGCTTAAAATCCACCTTTCCCGTTTTGCGATATCCAGGGCCAGCTCCGCCTTCGAGCCGCTGACAAAATGCTTCTCCTTATAAAAATCCAGTATCTCTCTGTCGCTCTCCCCGGCCTCCAGCCGCTGCATGGCGATCTTGGTAGGGCGGATTCCGATCAGGTTGCCCCAGGGAAGCTCCCTGCCCGTCACCCTGCAAAGACTGCGATACAGAAGAGACTTCAGAATATCCTTATATTCCGGGCCAAGGTAAGATATCCCAATGGGTATCGCTTCCACACCGGCCACTGCAGTTTCAACCTTCAGATCATCCGCTTTTCTTCCTTCTTCCGCGTTTTGGGCATTTTCCGATAATCCGGGCTCCCCGGATCTGTCCGGGATATTGCCCTGATCCGGCCTGTTCTCTTCAGGCAGCCTGCGTCCGTTCCCGCCTCCCGGCAGAGAAATCTGAATCTTCCTCTCTCCAAGCGTAATACTGCCCTGATATTCTGCCTGCTCCCGGTATTTCGCCGCTTTCCACGCATCCGTTTCAGGCGTAATCACCTTCACTGTTTCTTCCGGATAAAATGCCTTCACCAGAGAGTGAATGTCATATTCAAATTTTGCAATATTCAGCTCGATTAAATACATCTGTCTCTCCGGCATTCACACAATCTTCGGTAATGGCTTATCTACAAACACATTTGTCAGAAGAACGGATTATGCTCCTTCTCCCACCCGATGGTGGTAGAATCCCCATGCCCCGGATATACCTTTGTGGCGTCCGGCAGTACAAACAGCCTCTCCCTGACGCTCCTCACCAGCGCGGACATGGAGCCTGTCGGAAAATCCGTGCGTCCCACGCTCTCCGCGAACAGGGTGTCCCCCGCGATCAGGATGCCGTCCTCCTCAAAATAAAAGCAGCAGCTCCCTTCCGTGTGCCCCGGCGTGGCAATGACCCGGCACTCCATCCCCGCCGCGGAGAATTTCTCCCCATCCTGCAGATAGCCGTTCACCTTGACGGTGCAGCCCACGCCGTTGCCGGCGCTTAAATTCAGTCCGCTGTCGCGCAGCAGCCTGTCTTCCCCGGCATATGCGTAAATCTTCGCTCCGCTTCTGCCCCGCAGCTCCTGGGCTCCCAGAATATGGTCAAAATGGCCGTGAGTCAGTAAAATCGCTTCCACCTCAAAGCCGTTTTTCTGCAGCGCCTGATAAATACCCGCGCCTTGATCCGCCGGGTCCACAAAAATCACAGGAATCAGGCCGTTTTCCTTTTTCTGCTCCTCTTTATATAAAAAATAGCAGTTGGTCTGGCACCAGCCCAGCACCATCCTTCCAATCTTAATCCCGCTCATCCACCTTTGTCCTTTCCTAAGTTCACCCCGTGGTTCTCTCGATATCCATCACGCTGGGAATGGTCCTGATCTTATCCACCACCCTGCCGAGCTCCTCCCTGGAGGACACCTCGAAGGTGGTCTGCATGGTGGCGATCCCGTCCTTGGAGGTCCGCGTGGTCATGGACAGGATATCGATATTTTTCTCCGTCAGAGTCTTGCTGATATCCGCCAGAAGGCCATTTCTGTTGTAGGCATAGATGGTAATGTCGGCAAAATACTTGCTCTCCCCATCACCCATATCCGCCCAGTCCGCGTCGATGAGCCGCGCCCGGTCCACGTCCGACAGCGCCATGATGTTGGGACAGTCGGTTCTGTGAATGGAAATGCCTCTTCCCCGGGTGATAAAGCCCACAATCTCATCTCCCGGAACAGGGGAACAGCACTTGGAGAAGCGCACCGCCAGATCGTGAATGCCCTTGACGGTAATGCCGCTCTTGGGCGCCATACGGACAGCGCTGTCCCTGGTATTCTCCCGGATCGCCTCCAAAACCTCCTCGTTGGTCTGCTCCTTTTTGTGATCCCGCTCGTAGTATTCCTGCATGCGGTTGATAATCTGGCCTTCCTTTAAGCCCCCGTGACCAATGGCCGCCAGCACACTGTCCCAGTCCCGAAAGCCGTATTTTTTCATGATAGCTTCCTTGTACTGGGGCAGCATCATCTGGGACAGATTGATGTTTTTCACCCTGCAGTAGGTGTCCAGCATCTCCCTGCCCTTGACAATATTTTCCTCTTTAAATTCGTTCTTGAACCACTGATTGATCTTATTTCTCGCCTGGGTGGATTTGGCTAACTTCAGCCAGTCCCGGCTGGGTCCCTTGGAGTTTAAGCTGGTCAGAATCTCCACGCAGTCACCGTTGGCCAGCTCATAGTCGATATTCACAAGCTTCCCGTTGACCCTGGCGCCGATCATCTTATTGCCCACAGCGGAGTGAATGCTGTAGGCGAAATCCACAGGGGTGGAGCCCACCGGCAGAGTTTTCACATCTCCGTTGGGCGTCAGACAGTACACCTGATCGGTAAACAGATCCAGACCGCTCTTGATGATATTCAGAAATTCCGTGTTGTCGGAGCTGTCCTGCTGCCACTCCAGAATCTGGCGGAGCCAGGCCATCTTCTCATCATCCCCGGCCTCCGTCTTTTTGCCGTCCGCGGCCTCCTTATATTTCCAGTGGGCGGCGATACCGTATTCTGCCGCCTTGTGCATTTCAAAGGTCCTGATCTGGATTTCAAACATCTGGCCGTTTTCCCCGATCAGGGTGGTATGCAGGGACTGGTACATGTTGGGCTTGGGCATGGCGATATAGTCCTTGAACCGCCCCGGAATGGGCTTATACATCTCATGGATAATCCCCAGCGCCGCATAGCAGTCCTTCACGTCATTGACAATAATGCGCACAGCGAACAGATCGTAAATCTGGTCGATGGTCTTATTCTGATTCTTCATTTTCTTGTAAATACTGAAGAAATGCTTGATGCGCCCGTCCACCTTCGCCTCGATGCCGGCATTTTTCATGTGCTCGCTGACCTCGTCCACGATGGACTGGATATACTTCTCCCGGACATTCTTGCGGATGGCGACCTTATCCACCAGGTCATAGTAGACGTCCGGCTCCAGATATTTCAGGCTCAGATCATCCAGCT
>JAJQCU010000258.1:0-1103 GCA_021202575.1 Lachnospiraceae bacterium | reverse complement strand
CCGGATGTCCCTGGCCATGGCGAGGAACATTTTGCGCAGATTCTCCGCCTGCATCTCCTGGCGGTTCGTCCCGTCGCCGTTGAAGGTGGGAAGCTTTTCCAGCTTGGTGACGCCGTCCACCAGATCAGCCACATCCTGGCCAAACATTTCCGCCAGCTCCTCCTTGGTAAAGACAGTGTCCTCCACCACATCGTGCAGAAGCCCCGCCGCGATGGTCTCCTTATCCAGCTCCAGGTCCGCCAGAATAATCGCCACATAAAGAGGATGAATAATATAGGGCTCTCCTGATTTCCGGAACTGGTCCTTATGAGCGTCGCTGGCCACCTGATAGGCCTTCTCTATTAAGCTGATATCATCCGACGGATGGTACTTTCTGATTCTGTCGATCAGATCATGATAAAGCTCATCCGGGGAAAGATACTCCGGAAGCTTTTCAATTCGACCGTCATCAATGATTTTGGTGCTGTTTTCGTCACTCATAGTCCACGTCTCCAGTTTTGTCTTTATGTACTGTAATTCCGGGGCCGGCTCTCAGGAACTGCCAGAATGGATATCCTCTGAAAAAATGCGGTCATATCCGCGGGCTTTCTTTTTTACTTGCCGTCGTAGGACTTCACAGCGTTCAGGCGGTAATTTCCAATGAATTCCCGGCCCTTTAAGCCCGCCAGCTCGATCAGCACGACCACGCCGGCCACCACGCCGCCCAACTCCTCCACCAGCTCGATCATGGCTTTGGTGGTGCCGCCGGTAGCGATCAGGTCATCCACCAGCAGAACCTTCTGTCCCGGTTTGATGGCGTCCTTATGAATCTCAATGGTGGCTGTGCCGTATTCCAGCGCGTATTCCTTGGACACGACCTCGCAGGGAAGCTTGCCCTTCTTGCGGATCAGAACCAGCGGTTTTTTATTATTATATGCAAGGGGCGCCCCAAATACAAAGCCTCTGCTCTCCGCGCCAACCACAACGTCAAAATCCAGGTCGTCAATCAGCTCCTGCATATCGTCAATCGCGGTCTGCAGTCCCTCCGCGTCCTGCAAAAGGCTGGTGATATCCCTGAAAATAATCCCCTGCTCCGGAAAATCCGGAATGCTTCTGATGTAACC
>JAJQCU010000158.1 GCA_021202575.1 Lachnospiraceae bacterium | reverse complement strand
TGCGCAATATATAGCAACCATCGACCAGAAATTGACCTTTTGCCGGGCAAATCATGAAATTGCTTTAACGCAGGAAACAGCTCTGAAAAAAGATAAGGCGATTTTAGCCAGAATGGCATGAGCCGTTCTTTTTTCAGAGATGTTTCCGGAAATATAAGATTATAATAAGAAAAGGAGCATAACACAATGATCAAAGAAGCAACCGCAAAATTAATTCAAAGACAGGATCTGACCTATGATGAAACCGTGGCCTGCATGGATGAAATCATGACCGGCGCCACCAGCCAGGTCCAGACCGCCGGTTTCCTGGCGGCTCTGGAGACCAAGGGCGAGACCATCGAGGAAATCACCGCCAGCGCCGTCACCATGCGCTCCCATGCCCTGAAGGTGGAGCACGACATGGACGTGCTGGAAATCGTGGGCACCGGCGGAGACAACGCCGGCAGCTTTAACATCTCAACAACCGCGGGTCTGGTCATCGCGGCGGGAGGCGTGAAGGTAGCCAAGCACGGCAACCGGGCGGCCTCCTCCAAGAGTGGGGCTGCTGACTGCCTGGAGGCTCTGGGCGTGGACGTCAACCAGGAGCCCGCGAATTGCGTGAAGACCTTACAGGAGTTAAATTACTGCTTCTTCTTCGCGCAGAAATATCACACCTCCATGAAATATGTGGGTCCTGTCAGAAAAGAGCTGGGCGTGCGCACCATCTTCAACATCCTTGGCCCCCTGACCAATCCGGGCCACAATACCATGCAGGTGCTGGGCGTATACGATGAGAGCCTCTTAGAGCCCATGAGTCGGGTGCTTTACAATCTGGGCGTGAAGAGAAGCGTGGCTGTGTACGGCACGGCGAAGCTGGATGAGCTTTCCACCTGTTGCGACACGCTGGTGTGTGAGAACAACAACGGAACCTTCACCAGATACACCGTCAAACCGGAGGATTTTGGCTTTGCCAGATGTGACATCTCTGATCTGGTGGGCGGCACGCCTGAGGAGAACGCGGCCATCACCCTGGCCATCCTGAACGGAGAAAAGGGACCGAAGAGAGACACGGTGCTTCTGAACGCGGGCGCGGGCCTGTACATCGGCGGTGTGGCCAAAGACATGGCCGAGGGCGTGAAGCTGGCGGCGGAACTGATCGATTCCGGCGCGGCGAAGGCGAAGCTGGAAGCGTACATTGAGGCGTCAAAACAGTAAGCAAATAATCATTGAAAATGAATTCCGCCCGACCGCCGGCAGACCGCTGCCCGGCCGGGAAATTCAGATGACAGGTGTAAAAATGATCTTAGACGAACTGGCAGCTTATTCCCGGGTCCGCGTGGCCCGGGCAAAGGAAATAAA
Organism: Lachnospiraceae bacterium; assembly: GCA_021202575.1. GTDB lineage: Bacteria > Bacillota > Clostridia > Lachnospirales > Lachnospiraceae > RGIG6307. The sequence goes on along the minus strand of JAJQCU010000158.1, from coordinate 5,410 downwards.
ATCATTGGAAGAAATTCAAAAGGAAGCTCTGGAGCTTACTGAAAAACAGCGGCGGAGCGGAGAGGCGGATTTTTTCCGCTTCGAGAAAGCATTGCAAAAGTCAGGCCTTTCCTTCATCTGCGAGGTCAAAAAGGCTTCCCCCTCCAAGGGCATGATAGCGGAGGATTTTCCCTATCTGGAGATCGCGAAGGATTATGAGGCGGCGGGGGCGGACTGCGTCTCCTGCCTGACCGAACCGAAGTGGTTTCTGGGCTCCGATGAGATATTTTGTCAGATACGGCAGACCATCACGCTGCCTATGATCCGCAAGGATTTCACGGTGGACGCCTACCAGATTTATGAGGCAAAGCTGATGGGGGCGGACGCGGTGCTGCTGATCTGCGCCCTGTTGGATACGGCGACAGTGCGTGAATATCTGAAAATCTGCGATGAGCTGGGACTCAGCGCCCTGGTGGAGGCACATGATGAGGCGGAAATCGATTCCGCCCTGGAAGCCGGAGCCAGGCTGGTGGGCGTCAATAACCGGAACCTGAAAAATTTCACCGTGGATTTTGACAACGCCGCAAGACTGCGGGAACTAATTCCGGCGGATGTTACCTTTGTGGCGGAATCAGGCGTGAAGGACTGCGGGGATGTGAAAGCGCTTGTCGCCCTGGGAGCGGACGCGGTGCTGGTGGGAGAAGCCCTGATGCGGGCGCCGGATAAGAAAACAAGGCTGGAGGAGTTTCACGCCGCGGCCGGTCGTGTGAATATAGCTCAATAAAGCTGTTCTAAGCGGGAAGACAGATTTGGCGAAACGGAAAGCGTGAGATTGAGCGCGAACGAAGATTTTGCAGAATTGAGGAAAACCGGCGCGGAATGAATTTTCAGGAGCTGTCGGGAAATAAGCTGTGCAGATGCATAAGCTATGGATCGACAGATCCTTAGCTTTGCCAGGATAGGGAAGGAGCGGACATGTCTGTCCAGATCAAGATTTGCGGTATCCGCCGTCCGCGGGACGTGGACTATATCAATGAATACCTGCCGGACTACGCCGGATTTATTTTCTGGGAAAAAAGCTTCCGTTATGTAACTCTGCAGGAAGCCTGCGAATTGCGGGAGCGGATGGACGCACGCGTTTCAACAGTCGGCGTTTTTGTCAATGAAGCACCGGAAAGAATCGCGGAGTATGTTCACTCCGGCGCTATCCAGGTCGTCCAGCTTCACGGACAGGAGACGGAGGATGATATATCAACTATCCGCGGACTCCTTCCGCGAGTCCCCATCTGGAAAGCCTTCAAGGTCCGCTCAGTGGACGATCTGCAAAAAGCTCAGCTTTCCACCGCGGACCGGATATTGCTGGACAATGGCTACGGCACCGGACAATGCTTCGACCACAGTTTGCTGGCCAGGAAATCCCCCGGAGCTTATTTTACCCGCCCCTATATCCTTGCCGGCGGCCTCACCCCAGAAAACATCCCCGAGGTCATAACGAAATACCATCCCTCCATGGTGGACATCTCCAGCGGCGTCGAGACAGATAAATACAAAGCCCCTGACAAAATTTGCAAAGATATCCCGGCCGCCCGCGGGAAATAACCTGCTGATATTTAGGCCAGGAAGATAATAATAAAAAATGCGGCAGCTCCGGAAACCGCATCTGCAACCCAATAAAAGGAGAACAACGATGTCAAAAGGAAGATTTGGGATTCACGGCGGACAATACATCCCCGAAACCCTGATGAACGCGGTCATTGAGCTGGAGGAGGCCTACAATTATTATAAAAACGACCCCCAGTTCAATGAGGAACTGAACACACTTTTCAGAGAATACACCGGACGCCCGTCCAACCTCTATTTCGCGAAGCGCATGACCGACGACCTGGGCGGCGCCAAAATCTATTTAAAGAGAGAAGACTTAAATCACACCGGCGCCCACAAAATCAACAACGCCCTGGGCCAGGTCCTCTTAGCCAAAAAAATGGGCAAAACCAGAGTCATCGCCGAAACCGGCGCGGGCCAGCACGGCGTGGCCACCGCCACAGCCGCGGCCATGATGGACATGGAGTGTGAGGTTTTCATGGGCGAGGAGGACACAAAACGGCAGGCCCTGAACGTGTACCGGATGCGTCTGCTGGGCGCGAAGGTACATCCCGTCACCTCCGGGACGGCCACTTTAAAGGACGCCGTGTCCGAGACCATGCGGGAGTGGACCAACCGGATCGCGGACACCCACTATGTGCTGGGCTCCATCATGGGTCCCCACCCCTTCCCCACCATTGTCCGTGATTTTCAGGCGGTGATTTCCAAAGAGATTAAGGAGCAGCTGCAGGAAAAGGAGGGCCGACTTCCAGACTGCGTGCTGGCCTGTGTGGGCGGCGGCTCCAACGCCATCGGCGCTTTTTATCATTTCATAGATAATCCGGAGGTACAGCTGATCGGCTGCGAGGCGGCGGGCAGGGGCGTGGACACCTTTGAGACCGCGGCAACCCTTGCCACCGGAAAGCTGGGCATTTTCCACGGCATGAAGTCCTATTTCTGTCAGGATGAATACGGGCAGATCGCCCCCGTATATTCCATTTCCGCGGGGCTTGACTATCCCGGCATCGGTCCGGAGCACGCCATGCTCTATGACAGCGGCAGGGCCCAGTATGTGGCCATCACCGATGACGAGGCGGTGGACGCCTTTGAGTATCTGTCCAGGCTCGAGGGCATCATTCCGGCCATTGAGTCCGCCCACGCGGTGGCCTATGCCAGAAAGCTGGCTCCCACCATGAGGAAGGATCAGATTATGGTCATCAATATTTCCGGCCGCGGCGACAAGGACTGCGCCGCCATCGCCAGGTACAGAGGGGAGGACATCCATGAGTAGAGTGACTGACGCGTTTTTAAAGGGAAAAGCATTTATTCCGTTCATTACCTGCGGCGACCCGGATCTGGAGACCACTAAAAAGCTGGTTGCCGCCATGGAGGAAGCGGGGGCGGACGTCATTGAGCTGGGCATTCCCTTTTCCGATCCAACGGCGGAGGGGCCGGTGATCCAGGAGGCCAACCTGCGCGCCCTGTCCGGCGGCGTGACCACGGACAAAATTCTGGATATGGTAAAGGAGCTGCGGCAAACCGTGACGGTTCCGCTGGTCTTCATGACCTACGCCAATGTGGTTTATTCTTACGGAAATAATTCCAAGACCAATATCGAGGGCGGCACGGAGAAATTCCTGAAAAAAGCAGCGGAGGCGGGCATCGACGGCCTGATTTTGCCGGATGTGCCCTACGAGGAGAAGGCGGACTTTCAGCCCCTGTGCCGGAAATATGGCATTGACTTTATTTCACTGATCGCGCCAACCTCCCATGACCGGATCAGGACTATCGCGGGAGAGGCGGAGGGTTTTGTGTACTGCGTCTCCTCCCTGGGCGTCACCGGCGTCCGCTCACAGATTACCACCGACATCGGCGCCATGGTGGAGCTGGTGCGGGAGGCGACGAAGGTACCGGCGGCCATCGGCTTCGGCATCTCCACACCCGAACAGGCAAAGGAAATGAGCGCGAAGGCGGACGGCGTGATCGTGGGATCAGCCATCGTCAAAATCATCGCCGCCCACGGCGCGGACAGCGTTCCCTATGTGGCGGAATATGTGAAGAGCATGAAGGACGCGATAAAATAAATCAAAAATCAGATTGTTTATCATGGAGCCAATCTGTTCAGATGATGTATTCTGACAGAGGTTTTGTTTGGTGCATGGATTGGAAAGGCCGGGTTGACTTCCCGGCCTTTTGTATGATATTATGGCACGGGAAAGCAGAACAGATGATCGCGGCCGCGAAAGCGGGTGAGGAAAGTCCGGGCTTCACAGGGCAGGGATGCCGGATAACGTCCGGCGGAGGCGACTCCAGGGAAAGTGCAACAGAAAAGAAACCGCCGGGAAACCGGTAAGGATGAAATGGCAGTGTAAGAGACTACCGTCCTCCTGGTAACAGGGGGAGCCGTGTAAACCCCATCCGAAGCAAGACCAAGCAGAACTCCATGGCCGGCCCGGCTTGAGTTCAGGTGGGTCGCTTGAGCCTGTCGGTAACGGCAGGCCTAGATAGATGATCATCACATATCTTCTGATATGGACAGAACCCGGCTTACGGTCTGCTTTCCCTTATTTATAAAGCGATTTCAGGAAGCGCTGGATGGCGCCGGACGACCGGGGGATATTCGGTTTGTATCGACATGGGGAGGGGGATTTCTGAAAGGAACTGATATGGACGATTCGATTTATATTGCCCTTGTGGACACCACAGGAATCTTTGCCGCCATTCTTCACAGATATTTAAATCACAAATACATTCACGTAGTCCTTTCCATGGACGAGGCACTGGAGGAGGCCTACAGCTTCGGGCGCAGAAACCCGGCCATCCCCTTTTTCGCGGGCTTTGAGAAGGAGGAAAAGGAGAAGATTCTGAAAGCCTTCCCCGAAGCGGATTACCAGGTCTACGAGATCAAATGTACCAGAGAGCAGAAGCAGAAGCTGATCGCCTGGCTTTATCGGGATTACGCCAGGAGGCGCAGCCTGCATTATACGCTGATCCGCCTTCCGCTGATCGCCCTTCGCTTCCCCTTTGAGATGAGAAACGCCTTCACCTGCTCCGCCTACGCGGCGAAGCTTCTGGATGAGTGCGGCGTATGGGAGTTTGAGAAGCACTACTCCATTGTGACGCCGAGGGATTTCGCGGAGCATGCCGGCAAGCGGATGATCTACGAGGGGAGCCTGGCGGGGCTGGTGGAGCTTTATCATTAATGAACGAAAAACCGGCAGTGGCAAAATGACCAATCCGCTTTAGTAAATATGCCGATTGTTAATCAGCTTTTTCGTGTGGTAAAATAATACAGATTATGAGATCGTTTTCACGGCATCTGTAATAAGGATATGTTGCAAAATGGACATGTGCGGAATCATAAGTTTTGTAACAGATTCTGACTATCATTTGAAAAGGGGTATACTTATGAAACACACTTTCAGAAGGGTTTTATTCCTGCTGCTGGCTGTCTGCCTGCTGGCTTCAGTTTCGATGATGACAGCCAAGGCAGACAGCAATGGTACTGCCACTCTGAGTGGCACTACCATGACGGAGAGCGGCTCCATCACGGTCAACTTTTCCGAGACGGCTACCAGCACCAGCTTCTATAACGTGCAGATTGCCGACTCCAGTTGGTCGACCACCTATGTCAACACCAATATCACCAGTGGCGACACCTACACTATCAGTGGTTATTCTTCCGGAAGCTATCAAATTTATGTTGGTTACTGGGAGAACGGCAGCTGGAAGAGTGACGCCCTTTCCACTACCACTTTTACCGTGACGGAGGACGACGTGACCGCCTACGGAGTGACCCTGAGTGTCTCCGAGGAATCCCCCGCTCTGGGCGATAATGTGACTGTTACCG
>JAJQCU010000341.1:3793-6772 GCA_021202575.1 Lachnospiraceae bacterium | reverse complement strand
CCCCCAATGAGAGCAGCATCCTGATGTACCGCAACTGCATTGCGGACCTGCAGCTTTCGGTGGAGGATGTGGACGAGGAATACATCGGCAGCGCGAAGGCCCTTCTGATATCCGGCACATCGCTGTCGGAAAGCCCATCCCGGGAAGCGGCCTTAAAGGCGGTCATGCTGGCAAAGAAAACCGGCACGAAGGTGATCTTCGATATTGATTACCGCGCTTATAACTGGAAAAATCCGGATGAAATCTCCATCTATTACGCGGCGGTGGGAAAAGAGGCGGACATCATCATGGGGTCCCGTGTGGAGTTTGACCTGATGGAACGGCTGGTGCGTCCCGGCATGACGGCCACAGAAAGCGCCGCCCTTTGGCAGGGATATCACGCGGGGATTGTGGTGATTAAGCATGGAAAGCAGGGTTCGGCGGCCTATACCGCGGACGGAAAGGTGTATTCCGTGAAGCCGTTCCCGGTGGAGGCCAGAAAGGGCTTCGGCGGCGGGGACGGATACGCGGCGGGTTTTTTGTATGGGCTGTATCAGGGCTGGGACATGATGGAATGCCTGGAGTTCGGCTCCGCGGAGGCGTCCATGATGGTGCGGAGCAATAACTGCTCCGATGATTTGCCGGACGCAGAGGCTGTCAGAGCGTTTATTCAGGAGGAAAAGAAATTGTACGGGGAAATGGTCGCCCGCGGGTGACGGCAGCAGGGTTTATGTGAAGATAGTCGTTACAGCAGCAGAGTTTATTTGAAGATAGACATTACAGCAGATGAGAAATATCTGCGAAGATGGTTACTTAAGAAATTAATATGATACAAGGGACAAAAGGCCAGAAATCGAATGCTTACGCAAGGTACGCCCTACGGGTGCGCATTCGCATTTATGACATTTGAGGACCGCAACGACCCTTTTGTCCGATTAATCAATGATGTCGAGGCATGACGGCTTATAGAAAAAGGAAAGGATCTTTATCGAAAAAACAATTCGTATGACAACTGCCCAGGCGATTGTCCGCTTTTTAAATCAGCAGTATGTGACCATGGACGGGGTGGAAAACAGGTTTGTGGAGGGATTTTTTACCATTTTCGGACATGGCATTGCGGTGGGGCTTGGGGAGGCGCTGGATACCACCCCGGGGGAGCTGAAGGTGATGCAGGGCAGAAATGAGCAGGGAATGTGCCACGCGGCCATCGCCTTCGCCAAACAGAGCAACCGGAAAAGAATTATCGCCTGCACCTCCAGCATCGGCCCCGGCGCGGCCAATATGGTCACGGCCTGTGCCACGGCGACGGTGAACAATATTCCCCTGCTGGTGTTCCCGGCGGATTCCTTTGCCTCCAGGCAGCCGGACCCGGTGCTCCAGCAGCTGGAGGTCAGCGGAAGTCTGGTGGTGACCACCAATGACGCCTTCCGTCCCGTGTGCAAATATTGGGACAGAATTGAGCGGCCGGAACAGGTTATGACAGCGTTGATTTCCGCCATGCGGGTTCTGACGGACCCGGCTGAGACCGGCGCCTGCTGTACCGCCCTGCCCCAGGATGTGGAGGGAGAGGCGTATGATTATCCGGAGTCCTTTTTTGCGAAAAGAGTGTACCGGATCACACGCCCTGTTGCCGTGGAGGAGGAGCTGGAGGATGCCGCGGCCCTGATCGCCGGGGCGGAGCACCCCCTCCTCATTGTGGGCGGCGGGGTGAAATATTCCGGAGCCGGGGAGACGGTGGAAAGCTTTTGTGAGGAATTTCATATTCCCTTCGGGGAAACCCAGGCGGGAAAGAGCGCCTGTAAGTCCAGCCATCCATACTGCCTGGGCGGTATCGGTGTGACGGGAACCTCCGCCGCCAATGAGATCGCGAAGGAAGCGGACGTAGTGATCGCGGTGGGCTCCCGGCTTTCCGATTTCACCACCAGTTCCAAATATCTATACCAGAATGAGAAGGTCCGTTTCCTGGCCGTCAACAACTGCCGCTTTCATGCCTTTAAAATGGACGCGGTCCGGGCGGTGGGAGACGCGAAGGCGACGCTGGAGGCTCTGGCCGGGAAGCTGAGGGAGAGAGGCTATCTCTCATCCTATGGAAATGAAATCAGAGACGCAAAAGAGAAATGGGACCGGGAGCTTGAGAGGCTGGGAAGCATCACCTACACCGGAGAGGACTTTGAACCGATTGTCATGGCCAGAGATCCGAGAACGATACCTGAGTTTGTGAAGCTGACTGGCGGGGTTCTGACCCAGACGGCGGCGCTGGCGGCGATCAACCGGACCATAGAGGATGACGCCGTTATCATCACGGCAGGAGGCTCCCTTCCCAGCTGGCTGCAGAGAATGTGGAAAACGGATTACAGAGGAGGGTAACACGCGGAATATGGATATTCCTGTATGGGATATGAGGTAGCGGCCTCTCTCGGGGTTAAAATGGCGGAGCCGGAGCATGAGGTTTACGCGCTGGTGGGAGACGGAAGCTTCCAGATGCTCCACAGCGAGATCATGACCATCATGCAGGAGCGGCGGAAGGTCAATATTCTGGTGTTCGACAACTGCGGGTTTGGCTGTATCAACAACCTGGAAATGAACAACGGCATTGGCTCCCTGGCCACGGAATTCCGCCGCACGGACGGAAAGAAGCCAACGGGTGACCTGCTTTTGGTGGATTACGCGAAAATCGGCGAGGGGTATGGGCTGAAAAGCTATACCTGCCGCACGGTGGAGGAGCTTGTGGAGGCGCTTAAGGACGCGAAGGATCAGGACAGGAGCTGCCTGTTTGACTTAAAGGTTCTTCCTAAGACCATGACGGACGGCTATGAGTCATGGTGGAACGTGGGGGTCGCCGAGGTATCTGAGAAGGAGGGCGTCAGGAAGGCTCATGAGGATGTGATGGAACACCGCGCCAGGGCGAGGAAATATTAAGGAAAGAATGGATGAAGGAAAGCTTCAGGGGAAGGAACAACCAGGGGTAACAGAGCCAAAAAGCGAAAGAACATGAAGAAA
>JAJQCU010000341.1:0-3783 GCA_021202575.1 Lachnospiraceae bacterium | reverse complement strand
CTGAAGCATGAGCCAATATGAGAAGGAAGGAGCGGGGCGGGATGGGCAAGGTATTTGGATACCCGGAATTTGACCAGCATGGGGAAAAGATTCTGACAACCTACGATAATGAATACAGCGCCATGATGATGGACATCCGGGTCTATCGCATGGAAACGGGAGGAGTCTGTTGTTTCGAGAGAAGCGGCGAGGAAATTGCGGTATTGCTTCTTAAGGGGAAAGTTACTTATGAATGGGACGGAAAAAAGGAGACGGTCAGCCGTAAGGATGTGTTTACAGAAGGCCCCTGGTGTCTGCATGTTGCTTCTGGCGTCCGGATCTGTGTAAAAGCACTGACACCCAGCCAGATTCTGGTGCAGTGTACCAGAAATGAGAAAAGCTTCCCCTCCAGGCTGCATTCCCCCGGGGACGCTCCCTGGGTGTATTCCAGTGTGGGGAAGTTTGGAAATGTGGCAAAGCGGCGGGTGAATACCATCTTTGACCATGAGATTGAGCCTCTGTCCAATATGGTGCTGGGGGAGGTACTCAACGACAGGGGAAACTGGTCCGGCTATCTGCCTCACAGGCACCCTCAGCCGGAGACCTACTATTTCCTCTTTGACAGGCCGGAGGGGTTTGGAGCCAGCTTTGTGGGCGATCAGGTGTTTAAGAGTACGGACGGCAGCTTCAGCGCCATCCCCGGAGGGGAGCTGCACCCCCAGGCGGTGGCGCCGGGGTTTCAGATGTATACCTGCTGGATGATTCGGCACATTGATGGGAACCCCTGGCTGCAGACAGACCGGTGTGAGGATGAAAGATACGTATGGATGCACGAGGCGGAATTCTGAGAGATAGACAGTTTGTTTTACGCAGAATGTGAAGCGGTTCATAAAAAACAAAGATGAACAGAGGCAGATGGCTCAGTCATTTGAAACGGAAGCATGGCGGAGCCGGAAGGGAGAAAAAAATGGCGGCACAATTTATCATGCCCGGACAGATTATTTCCGGGAGGGGAGCCCTGACAGAGGCGAAGACAGCGCTGGGAAAAATGGGGAAGAGACCCTTGCTTGTCACAGACCCGGTGATGGTGAAGCTGGGAAACTGCGCGAAGGTGGAAGCTGTTTTGAAAGAACAGGGGATGGAGCCGGTGGTTTTTGACGGCGTCAGCGGGGAGCCGACCGACTTCATGATTGAGGTCGGACTGGAAAGCTATCTTCAAAATCACTGCGATTTTCTGGTGGCTCTGGGAGGCGGCAGCCCCATCGATTCCATGAAGGCGATAGGAGCCCTTGCGGAAAAGGGCGGAAGTATTTCGGATTATATGGGGAAGGTGATCGAGGCGAAGATGCCGCCCATGGCGGCCATCCCCACCACCGCTGGAACCGGCTCCGAGGCGACCCAGTTCACGATTATCACCGATACCCAAAAGGATATCAAAATGCTCTTAAAGGGCTCTGTGCTGATGCCGGATCTGGCGATCATCGATCCCCAGTTTACCATGACCGCGCCACCGAGTGTAACGGCGGCCACCGGCCTGGACGCTCTCTGTCACTGCGTGGAGGCTTACACTTCCAGAAAGGCACAGCCTATGTCGGACACCTTTGCGGTCTCCGCGGTAAAGCGGATTTTCTCATGGCTGCCTGTGGCCTTCCATGACGGGAGCAATGAGGAGGCGCGCACGCAGATGTCTATCGCGGCGCTGGAAGCGGGCGTGGCGTTTAATAATTCCTCCGTGACGATTATCCACGGTATGAGCCGTCCCATCGGGGCTCTGTTCCATGTGGCCCACGGGATTTCCAACGCCATGCTGATGGAGGTCTGCCTGGACTTTGCCCTGGAGGGCGCTTATGACCGCTTCGGGGAGCTGGGAAGGCTTATCGGCGCGGCGGATTTATCGGACAGTGACGAAGCGGCGGCCCGGAAATTCCTGGAAGCGGTAACTAAGCTGACGAAGGAGCTTCAGATCCCCACGCTGGAAGAATACGGCATCGTGAGAGAGGAATTTTTCAAGGTGATCGACAAGATGGCGCAGGACGCCATGGACAGCGGGAGTCCGGGGAATACCAGACGCGCTGTTTCCATTGAGGATGTTAAGACATTGTACAAAGCACTTTGGTAACATGGGAATATCTGAAATATCCGAAGTATTATCGTAAAAAGGCTGTCAATATTCGTGGCTGTCAGGAAATATGGGCAAAGCTGTTATGGATCGGAGTTTTATTTCACAAAAATTCTCATGGAAATCTGTAAACAGATATGAATGAACGGTAGCAAAAAAACAGGAGAGAAAGAAAATGATGAAATTAGGCATTATCGGTGTAGGAAGAATTGGAAAGGTACATATCACCAGCATCAGCACCAGAGTAAAGGACGCGGTCATTAAAACCGCCGCTGACCCTTATATGAGTGAGGAGACCGCTGCCTGGGCGAAAAGCATGGGCGTGGAAAGAACGTCGAAGGACTATATGGATGTAATCAGCGATCCGGAGATCGACGCGGTTTTAATCTGCTCCTCCACGGACACCCATTCCCCCATTTCCCTGAAGGCCATTCAGGCCGGGAAGCATGTGTTCTGCGAGAAGCCCATCGACCATGACGTGAGCAGAATCCGGGAGGTTATGGCCGCGCTTGAAGGGACCGGCTTAAAATACCAGGTGGGCTTTAACCGGAGGTTTGACCACAATTTCGAGGCGGTGCAGCGGGCAGTGGCGTCCGGAAAGATCGGAACGCCGCAGATTATTAAAATTACATCCAGAGACCCGGAGCCGCCAGGAATCGACTATGTAAAGGTCTCCGGAGGAATGTTCCTGGATATGACCATCCACGATTTCGATATGGTGCGCTTCCTGGCGGGGTGCGACGCCACGGAGGTCTACGTGCAGGCGGCAAACCTGGTGGATCCCGCCATCGGCGAGGCGGGGGATGTGGATACCGCGGTGATTACCCTGCAGATGGAAAACGGGGCCATCGCGGTGATCGACAACAGCAGAAAGGCCGTGTACGGATACGACCAGCGGGCGGAGGTGTTCGGTTCCAAAGGGATGGTGTCGGTATCCAATGACAGCGCTTCCAGCGCCGTGATCAGCAGTGAGGATGGGGTGACGGCGGAGAAGCCGCTCCACTTTTTCCTGGAGAGATATATGGACGCGTACGGGAAGGAGATCGCCGCTTTTGTTGACGCCATTGTGAGTGGCCGGGAAACGCCGCTGAACGTGGAGGATGGACTGCAGCCTGTCCTGATGGGGCTTGCCGCGCAGAAATCCTTAAAAGAGCACAGGCCGGTCCGGATTTCCGAAATCGGCTGAAGGAGGAAAACCATGTTTGACCATAACGATATAAAGCTGGGAATCGCGCCCATCGCCTGGACCAACGACGACATGCCGGACTTGGGCGCGGAGAATACCTTTGAGCAGTGCGTCAGCGAGATGGCGCTGGCCGGTTTTTCGGGCTGTGAGGTGGGAAACAAATATCCCAAAGACCCGGAGGTATTGAAAAAGGCGCTGGATCTGAGAGGACTTCAGATCTGCAATCAGTGGTTTTCCTCGTTCCTTCTGACGAAGCCCTTTGAAGAGGTGGAGCGGGACTGCCGGGCGCAGCTTTCCTTCCTGAAAGCCATGGGGAGCAAAATCATCGGCTTCTCCGAACAGAGCTACAGCATTCAGGGGAAGGCCGTCCCGATTTTCGGTGAAAAATATGTGATGAATGATGCGGAATGGGAAATCCTCTGCGGGGGCTTAAACAGCCTGGGAAAGATTGCAATGGAGGAATACGGTATTTCCCTGACATACCACCATCAGATGGGAA
>JAJQCU010000131.1:1662-6801 GCA_021202575.1 Lachnospiraceae bacterium | reverse complement strand
TCGCGGCGCTGGCCGTGATCACCATTCTTTGCAGGCTCGTGGCGCTGCCGGCGTGGCTTCGGGGCGCGCTGTATCTGATTCCTTACCTGATTATTGGCCATGACATTCTGAGCAAGGCCTGGAAGGGCATTTTGAACCGCCAGGTGTTCGACGAGAATTTCCTGATGGCGGTGGCCACGGTGGGAGCCTTCCTTCTGGGGGAGTACACGGAAGGGTCGGCGGTTATGCTTTTTTACCAGATCGGAGAGCTTTTCCAGAGCGTGGCTGTGGGAAAAAGCAGACAGAATATCGCGGCTCTCATGGACATCCGCCCGGATTACGCCAATCTCTGGACGGATGGGCATACGGAAAGGGTGGACCCGGATGAGGTGGAGATCGGTTCGGTGATCGTGGTCAACCCCGGGGAGAAGATACCCATCGACGGCACCGTCATCGAGGGCAGGACCAGCCTGGACACCAGCGCCCTGACAGGCGAGAGCGTACCCAGGGACGCGGCTGTGGGAGATCAGGTGATCAGCGGCTGTATCAATATGACCGGCGTCATTCATGTGCGGACCAGTAAGGAATTCGGGGAGTCCACGGTTTCCAAAATCCTGGATCTGGTGGAGAATTCCAGCATGAAAAAAGCCCGGGCGGAGAATTTTATCACCCGCTTCGCCAGATATTACACTCCGGCGGTTTGCTATGGGGCGCTGGCGCTGGCTGTGCTTCCTCCGGTATTTTTGCTGCTGACAGGAGCTGTGGGCGGTGCGCAAATCTGGCCGGTCTGGGCTGACTGGATTATCCGGGCGCTGACATTCCTGGTAATCAGCTGTCCTTGCGCTCTGGTCATTTCCATTCCCTTAAGCTTTTTTGGTGGTATCGGCTGCGCCTCCTCGAAGGGCATTCTGGTGAAGGGCTCCAACTATCTGGAGGCTCTCGCGGATACCAGATATGTGGTCTTTGATAAAACGGGGACTTTGACAAAGGGTGTGTTCGAGGTGACAGGCATTACCCCGGCGGAGGGCTTTGACGAGGCGGAGCTACTGATGGCCGCGGCATACGCGGAGAGCGCCTCCGGCCACCCCATCAGCCTGAGTCTGCGGAAGGCTTACGGCGGGAGCGTCGACGCAAACCGGGTAAAGGACATTCAGGAGCTGGCCGGACACGGCGTCAAAGCCGTTGTGGACGGCAGGACCGTGCTTGCGGGGAACGCGAAGCTGATGGAGGCGGAGCGGATTACATATACGCCGTCTTTTCACGAGGGCACGATCGTATATGTGGCCGTGGATTCCCATTACGCGGGCTGCGTTGTGATTTCCGACGTGGTCAAGCCCACGGCGCAAAGGGCCATTCAGTCTTTGAAAAATAACGGCGTGAAGCGTACCATCATGCTGACCGGCGACTCGAGGAGCGCCGCCTGTAAGGCAGCTGACGAGCTGGGCGTGGATGAGGCCAAAAGCGAGCTCCTGCCGGCGGATAAGGTGGCGGAGGTGGAAAGGCTTCTGCCGCAGAAGGGAGAGAAGGAAAAACTGGCCTTTGTGGGCGACGGCATTAACGACGCGCCGGTGCTCTCCCGGGCGGACGTGGGTATCGCCATGGGCGCGCTGGGAAGCGACGCGGCCATCGAGGCGGCGGATATTGTGCTGATGGACGACGACCCGGCCAAAATCGCCCTTGCCATGAAGATTTCCGTGAAAACCCTGGGGATTGTCCGGCAGAATATTGTCTTTGCCCTGGCGGTGAAGGCGGCCTGCCTGGTGCTGGGGGCGCTGGGCATGGCGGGCATGTGGCTTGCGATTTTCGCGGACGTGGGGGTCATGGTGCTGGCGGTGTTAAACGCCACACGGGCACTGAGGATTAAAGCGGACTGAGGTCCGCTTTACTTTTTTTACTGTTCACAGGTTCCGCTCCTATATTCGCAATCTCGCGAGCTTCGCGTGCTTTCCCGCCCTTTGCAGGGCTAAGATTGCCCATATTTTCATAAATGTTTCATAAAATCGCGTTCCGCTTTTTGGAAAGTTATGATATACTACGTTTGAGCATAAATCTGCACGGATCATGGCGTGCTTTTCATGAAACACACAGGAGGTGCATTCTATATGGCGGGAGAATATGAAAAAGCGCTGAAAAGCGGCAAATTGTACGTTACCACAAAGCAGCTGAAGGGCGAATACCCCTATCTGACTGTTCTGGATGATATATTAAAGGATAAAGAAGATACCTCGGAGGCTCCTCTGGGGCTGGTCCAGATTCCACTGGACCAGGTGGTGGGGACAGTGACCGCGGGCCGCAGCCAGGCCTTCGCGGGTAATTTTATGCCCATACTGCCGGAGAAGACGGAGATGAGCTCCAAATGGCAGTCCCTCTGCAATTCCCATCTGGAGGAAGGTATCAGAGACCCCATCACGGCCTATGAATACATGAACCGGTTTTACGTGATGGAGGGCAATAAGCGGGTCAGCGTCCTGAAGTTTTTTGGCGCCGTATCCGTGACCGGCAATGTGACCAGGATTATCCCCAAGCGTACCGAGGAGAAGGAGAATAAGATTTACTACGAGTTCCTGGATTTCTACAAGGCTTCCCGGATCAACTTCCTCTGGTTTGGCGAGGAGGGAAACTTCGAAAAGCTCCAGTCCCTGGTGGGCAAGGAGCCGGACGAGACCTGGACGGACGATGAGAGGACAGAATTTCACTATATTTACGAGGTGTTTGAGAAAGCGTACAGGAAAATGGAGAGCCGCGCCTCCTGGGAGGAAATGTGCGACGCTCTGGTAGATTTTATTGAGCTGTACGGCTATCAGGAAGTCAAGGAGATGAACGGCGTCGACCTGGAGAAAAAGATCTCCAACAGCAAGAAGGTTTTCGTCGCTTTGAGCGAAGAGACCCCGCAGATCAGCATGGAGCCGGAGGAGGAACCGAAGCCAAAGCTGCCCCTGCTGCAGAAGATGATACAGCCCCTGGCTGTTCTGAACGCGGATCCCATCAATCGGATCGCCTTTGTCCATGAGGTCAGTCCCAAGAAGTCAGGCTTTACCTACGCCCACGATCTGGGCAGGATGCATGTGGAGCAGGTCTTTTGCCGGGAGGCGGAGTTCGAGGTGTTCATCGCCTCGGAGTACGAGAGTCCGGAGGCTGCCATTGAGGCCGCCATTGAGGAGGGCAATACGCTGATTTTCACGACATCCCCGGTACTCTACAACGCCAGTGTGAAGGTGGCTCTGGATCATCCCCAGGTGCGCATTCTGAACTGCTCCCTGTGGCCGGACAAGGGTGTGATCAGGACCTACTCCGCCAGAATGTATGAGGCCAAATTCCTGATCGGCGCCATCGCGGGGGGCCTGACGGAAAATGACCGTCTGGGCTACGTGGCGGATTACCCGATCTACGGAACTGTGGCCAGCGTGAACGCCTTCGCGCTGGGCGCCAAGATGATCAACCCCCGGGTGAAGGTCTATGTGGAGTGGACCAGCCGGAAGCGGGCGGACATCCGCAGGACCTTTTCTGACAATGATGTTTCTTTTGTGTCCGGCCGGGATATTATCATTCCGGACAAGGATGAGGGCGCCCGGCATTTCGGGCTGTACCGGAGGGAGGACGACGTCAAGAATAATCTGGCCATGCCGGTGTGGAACTGGGGGAAATTCTATGAGCAGGCCATCAGGAATTTCATGGACGGCTCCTGGAAAAAGAATATGGAGAGCGGCAAATCCGTGAATTACTGGTGGGGCATGTCCACAGGCCTGGTGGACGTGATCACCTCCCAGAATCTGCCTATCGGCACCACCAGGCTGGTGAAGCTCCTCAAAAGCGTGATCAGCAAGGGGGATTTCAATCCCTTTGCCGGTATCATTTACTCCCAGACGGGCATCATACAGGGAGATGAGGACGAGATCATGGCGCCGGAGCGGATCGTCACCATGGACTGGCTGGCTGAGAATGTAATCGGCTCCATTCCCAAAATGTCCGATCTGGAGGAAAAGGCAAAGCCTGTGGTACAGCAGCAGGGCGTAGAAACTGTGGAGGAAGAGTAGGAAGCCGGAAGGCCTTATTCAGTGTAAGCTTCGGCAAAGCGCTGATCAGAGGGGATTTTGCGGCTGCCCGGGACATAAGAGGCATGAGGATACTGGCGATAGCGGATGAGGAATCCAAATTTCTGTGGGATTATTATAAGGAGGGCTGCCTGGAGGGCGTGGACATGATCTTATCGGCGGGGGATCTGTCCAGTGATTATCTGGAGTTTCTGGTGACCATGACGGGCCTTCCGGTGTTTTACGTTCACGGCAACCATGACATCCGCTATGATGAGAAGGAGCCGGGAGGCTGTACCTGCGTGGATGACGATATTATCATGTATAATGGAGTGAGAATCCTTGGCCTTGGGGGTTCCATGTGCTACAACAAAAAGAAATATCAGTACACGGACGACCAGATGACCAGAAGGGTGCTGAGGCTTCTGCCCAAAATATGCCGTTACAGGGGCTTTGATATTCTGCTGACCCATTCCCCGGCCAGAGGGCTCCACGACGCGGAAGACCTGCCTCACAGAGGCTTTCAGATTTTTAACTGGCTGATCGCGAAATTTAAGCCCAGATTCTTTATTTACGGGCATGTGCACCAGAGCTACGGGGGCAAGTATGCCAGATATGACAGGGTCGGGGAGACGAACCTGATCAACGCTTATGAGCGGTGTATTTTTGAGTATGAGGATGAGAATGTGAAGGATCACATTGTGTGGTAAAAAGTCAATGTCGGGAAGGCATGCGAAGAGAGCAGGACTGCGCATGTGAGAGAAAGCGGCTGTGAATAGTTATCATCCGGAGGAAAGGGAGGAAACCATGGAACAGTTAAAAATTTTGGTCGTTGACGATGAGGTGAGAATGCGGAAGCTCGTCAGAGATTTCCTGGTAAAGAGCGGCTACCGCATCGTGGAGGCCGCCGACGGGCAGGAGGCTGTGGATACCTTTTTCGCGGAGGGAGATATCGCCCTGGTGATTCTGGACGTGATGATGCCGAAGATGGACGGCTATCAGGTGGTAAAGGAAATCCGCTCCTATTCCCAGGTCCCCATCCTGATGCTGACGGCCAAGGGAGAGGAGCGGGACGAGCTGAAAAGCTTTGAGACCGGCGCGGACGAATTTATTTCCAAGCCCTTCAGCC
>JAJQCU010000131.1:239-1652 GCA_021202575.1 Lachnospiraceae bacterium | reverse complement strand
GCCCCAGAGTGCTGGTGGCCAGAGTGGAAGCGCTCTTAAGACGGGCCGGGGTGCTGGACAAAAAGGAGATTCTGGAGGCCGGCGGCATTGTCATCGACAAGGGCGCTCATACGGTGACAAACGATGGCGAGCCGGTGGAGTTAAGCTACAAGGAATTTGAGCTTCTGTCTTATTTCATGGAAAATCAGGGCATCGCCCTTTCCCGGGAAAAAATATTGAATAATGTCTGGAACTTTGATTATTTCGGGGACGCCAGGACGGTGGACACCCATGTGAAAAAGGTGCGGAGCAAGCTGAATAATAAGGGAGAATACATCAAAACCATCTGGGGGATGGGGTACAAATTCGAGTGCTGAGACATGAAACGAGGGTCCATAAGAACACAGTTTACACTGACCAATTTCATATTGCTGGCCGGCACCATTTTGGTGTGCGTGCTGGCCAATCTGTTTTTGCTGGAGAGGGTCTATGTGTCCAATAAGATGGAAAATCTGCTGGAGGTCCGCAACCTGGTGATTGACGGCGCGAATAACGGCGTGCTTTCGCCTCTGACGGACGCAAGCACCGAGGAGGAAATCGCTCTGAGACAGGATTTCCTGGACTCGCTGGAGCAGATGTGCCAGCAGTACAACCTGACCGCTCTGATTGTGGACGCCACCTACAATCCGCTGGTGTATTCCGCCATGGATCTGGAGACCGTCAAAAACAAGCTGTACCGGTATGTTCTCTCCTACAGGATCATGGGAAACGCGGGAATTGAGCTGGCCGGTACGGAGATCTTAAGCCAGGGGGATAATTATTTTATCATTGATACTCTGGGAGGGAGGGATTCCAACCGTCAGCTTGAAATCTGGGGCTGGTCGGACGATGGATATATGTATCTTTTCGCCATTTCCAGGGAGAGCATCTCGGAGAGCGCGGCGCTTTCCAACCGGCTGCTGGCCGTCATCGGCATTACAGCGGGGATTCTGGCGGCGGTGATCGGATGGCTGACCTCCGGCAGAATCAGCCGGCCCATCCTGAAGCTGGCCGATATTTCGGAGCGTATCACCCATCTGGATTTTGACGCCAAATATACCGGAAAGGAAAAAAATGAGATCGGGGTGCTGGGACAGAATATGAACGCCCTCTCCGAATCTCTGGAGGAGACCATCTCCCAGCTAAAGACCGCCAATAATGAGCTGAAGCGGGACCTGGAGAGCAAGACCGCCCTGGAAAAACAGCGCCAGGAGCTGCTCTCCAATGTCTCCCATGAGTTAAAAACGCCCATCGCGCTGATTCAGGGCTACGCGGAGGGCTTAAAGGACGGCATTGCCGACGACCCGGATACCTTAAATGAGTATCTGGACGTGATACTGGATGAGAGCAACCGCATGAGCCGGATGGTCAGAAGCCTGATGAGCTTAAATGAGC
>JAJQCU010000131.1:0-224 GCA_021202575.1 Lachnospiraceae bacterium | reverse complement strand
AGAAATTATCTTGCCGGCGCGGAGCTTCTGATCTCGGATTCCGGGGCGGAGCTTGTGCTTTCGGCACCGGACAGCCTTTACGCCTGGGGCGATGAGTTCAAGGTGGAGGAGGTGCTGATGAATTACGTCAGCAACGCGGCCCATTATGTCTGCGGAGAGGAAAAGAGAATTGAGGGCGCTGTGGAGGATGTGGGAAAGCAGGTCAGGATTTCGGTTTATAATAC
>JAJQCU010000084.1 GCA_021202575.1 Lachnospiraceae bacterium | reverse complement strand
GACAGATTCACATCCGCCCGCATGCTGCCCTCCTGAAGCTTGCAGTCGCTGACCCCAAGATACTGAATCAGCATCCTCAGCTTTTCCAGATAGGCGATAACCTCCTCTGCGGAGCGCATATCCGGCTCGGACACAATCTCAATCAAAGGAACGCCGGAACGGTTGTAATCCACCAGCGTCCGGTCCGCCCAGTCGTCATGGACCAGCTTGCCCGCGTCCTCCTCCATGTGCAGCTCGTGGATTACCACCTTCTTTTTGCCGTCTTTGGTCTCAATCTCCACATGGCCATTGCGGCAGATGGGCAGATAAAGCTGGGAAATCTGGTAATTCTGGGGGTTATCCGGGTAAAAATAATTCTTCCGGTCAAATTTGCAGTAACGGGTGATGTCGCAGTTGGTGGCCAGGCCAACGGCCACGGCGTACTCCAGCACTTTTTTATTCAATACAGGGAGGCTTCCCGGCATCCCCGTGCAGACCGGGCAAGTGTGGGTGTTGGGAGCCCCGCCAAAGGCGGTGGAGCAGCCGCAGAAAATTTTGGTCTTTGTGGCAAGCTCCACATGAACCTCCAGGCCAATCACGGTTTCATACTGTTTTGCCATGGTCAGGCCTCCTTTCCGGCTGATGTCACAATGCCTGTTTTATCGTCTGTCAGTTTTCCGCTTTTCCCGGTCTGACTGTTTTTTCCATCCTTCGCTTCTGCCCTGTTCAAAATGCTCTTTCCCATGTCGCTCGTTTCTGCATTCTTCATTGTCTGCTCATAGGTGTAAGCCGCCTGCAGCAGCTTTTTTTCCGAAAAACAGTCTCCGATCAGCTGCAGGCCGATGGGCAGTCCCTGGCCGTCCTTCCCGCAGGGCAGGCTAATGGCCGGCAGCCCCGCCAGATTCACAGAAATCGTGTAAATATCGCCCAGATACATTTTCAGAGGATCGGACAGGCTCTCTCCCAGCTTCGGCGCCGTGGTCGGGGAAACCGGCCCCAGGATCATATCATATCTGGAAAACGCCTGGTCAAAGGCCTGTTTGATCATGGCCTTGACCTTCAGAGCCTTCAGATAATAGGCGTCATAATAACCGCTGCTGAGGACGAAGCTGCCCAGCATGATCCGGCGCTTGACCTCCTCCCCGAAGCCCTCGGAGCGGGTTTTTTTGTACATTTCATGGAGGCCCATGCCCTCCCCCGCCGCGCGGTAGCCGTACTTGATGCCATCGAAGCGCTCCAGATTGGAGCTGGCCTCCGCCGCCGCGATGGTATAGTAGGCGGGAATGGCGTAGTCCACCAGACTTAAATCAAACTCCTCCAGAATGGCGCCCTCTGCCTCCAAAACCTCCGCTGCGGATAAGACCGCGTCCTTTACCTGCCCGTCCAGCCCTTCTGAAAAATAATCCCGGGGAATGCCGATTTTCATCCCCCTCACGTCCTTCACGAGAGCCGACATAAAATCCGTATCCTCCCGCTTCATGGAGGTGGAATCCTTCTCGTCATGGGAGGCGATCGCGGACAGCACCGCGGCGCAGTCCGCCACATCCCTGGTCAGCGGGCCGATCTGGTCCAGAGAGGAGCCGTAAGCCACCAGGCCATACCGGGAAACAGTACCGTAGGTGGGCTTCATTCCCACCACGCCGCAGTATCCCGCGGGCTGGCGGATGCTGCCGCCGGTATCGGAGCCCAGGGCAAAAAAGCACTCACCCGCAGCCACGGCGGCGGCAGAACCGCCGGAGGAGCCCCCCGGTACCCGGGTGATATCCGCCGGATTTCTGGTCACGCCAAAATAAGAAGTCTCTGTGGTGGAGCCCATGGCGAATTCATCCATGTTGGTCTTGCCGATGATCACCGCCCCCGCTTTTTTCAACAGCTCCACCGCCTCCGCGGAGAAGGTTGGCACAAAATTCCCCAGGATTCTGGAGCCACAGGTGGTCAGCGTTCCCTCCGTGCAGAGGTTGTCCTTGATTGCCACCGGCACCCCGGCTAAAGGCCCTGTCAGCTCCCCGGCCTCAATTTTCGCCTGTACCTCTCCGGCGCTTCGCATGGCTTTTTCTTTTTCAATTGTAATATAGCAGTGATACGCTTCTTCCTTCTCCTCGATCCGCTCAAAGACCGCCGAGAGCGCTTCCGGAGCAGTCGTCCGGCCTTCACGAATTGCACAAGACAACTCTATCGCAGTCATATCCAATAATTTAGATTTCCTACTTTCCATTATCACAATCCACTCCCTGTGAAATTTTGCAAAACAGAGCGGGAAATATATAAACTGTTGAGCAAAACAATTATTATTTTCCGCGACTCTTTGCATTTTCCCCTACTCAAACGTCCTCGGCACCACAAACATGTTATCCTGCTCCTCCGGTGCATTGGACAAAAGCCTCTCGCTGTCATCCCCGTTGGTCACCACATCCTCCCGGAACACATTCTGCACCGGGAACACATGGGACATGGGCTCCACGCCCTCCGTGTCCAGCTCATTTAATTTATCAATATAATCCAGCATCCGGCTCATGTCCCTTTTGGCCGCCTCCTTCTGCTCCTCATCAAGGTCCAGCTTCGCCAGAATGCTGACATACTCGATGGTTTCATCCGAAATCACATTTGCCATCTATTCCACTCCCTTCCTTCGCAGCGTCTGCCGCTGCTTACGGCAACATCTTTTGAAAAGCGCCCATTTTACCGCTTTCCATGACATTCCCCGCTTCTTTTCTTCCCGAAAGCTAATCTCTGACTTTAATATGCACCTCTCTCAGTTGCTGCTCTGTCACCTCGCCGGGGGCGGAGCACATCAGATCCTGGGCGGAGCTGTTGAGCGGGAAGGCAATGACCTCCCGGATATTGCTCTCCCCCTTCAGCAGCATCAGCATCCGGTCGATGCCGGGCGCCATGCCCGCGTGGGGCGGCGCGCCGAACTGAAAGGCCTCATACAAAGCGCCGAATTTGGTCTTCAGGGTCTCCCTGTCGTAGCCCGCTATCTCAAAGGCCTTCTCCATGATCCGCATGTCGTGGTTGCGCACCGCGCCACTGGACAGCTCCACGCCGTTGCACACAATATCGTACTGATAGGCCAGCACCTCCAGCGGATTTTTCGTTTCCAATGCCTCCAGCCCTCCCTGGGGCATGGAGAAGGGGTTGTGGGTGAAGCCGATCTTTCTGGACTCCGGGTCCAGTTCATATATGGGGAAGTCGTTGACATAGCAGAAGCGGAAAGCCCTTTTTTCTGTCAGCCCCAGCTTGTCGCCCAGCTCATTGCGGATTTTGCCGGCATAATAATTGGCCATGTCCTCCCTGTCCGCGATAAAAAAGATGGTGTCGCCGGGCTTCAGGCCCGCTAACGTCCTCAGCTCTTCTTTTAATTCTCCCGGAATAAATTTGTCGATGGGACCCTTGTAGGATAGATCCTCCATCACCTCCAGATAGCCCAGGCCGCCCATTCCCAGGGAAACCGCGAACTGCAGCAGCTTTTCATGGAAGCCCTTGCTCATTTCCGCGTGAACCGTGATGGAGCGGACTGTTTTTTTCAAAAAAGCGCGGAAGGTACATTTCTGGAAAAAGTCCGTCAGATCCAGAATCCGCAGCGGATTCCTCAGATCCGGCTTATCCGTGCCAAACTCCAGCATGGCCTGTCTGTAGCTGATAATCGGATAGGGCGCGGGCGTAATCTCATAGCCCTCGGGCGCGAATTTTTCAAAGGTGGCGGAAAGGACCTCCTCTCCCACCGCGAACACATCCTCCTGGGTGGCGAAGCTCATCTCGAAGTCCAGCTGGTAAAATTCCCCCGGGGAGCGGTCCGCTCTGGCGTCCTCATCCCGGAAGCAGGGCGCGATCTGAAAATATCTGTCAAAGCCGGAGGCCATCAGCAGCTGCTTGTACAGCTGGGGCGCCTGGGGCAGGGCGTAAAACTTTCCCTTATATTTGCGGGAGGGCACAATAAAGTCCCTGGCTCCCTCCGGACTGGACGCGCACAAAATCGGCGTCTGGATCTCCAGAAAGCCCATCTCCGTCATTTTCTGCCGCAGAAAGGCGATAACCTGAGAGCGGAAAATAATGTTGTCCCTAACCTTCGCGTTTCTTAAGTCCAGATAGCGGTACATCAGGCGCAGATCCTCCCTGGTCTCCTTAGAGGTCATAATCTCAAAGGGAAGGGGGCGGTAAACCCGGCCCAGCACCTCCACGCTGTGGGCTTCCAGCTCGATGGTGCCGGTGGGGATGCGGGGATTGTAGGTATCCTCATCTCTTTTTTCCACTGTGCCCTCCACGGAAATGCACATCTCTTTGGGCAGGCCGTGCAGAAGGGAGGTGTCCCTCATGACGATCTGGAGCACGCCGTACATATCCCGCAGATCCACAAAGGAGACGCCGCCGTGGTCGCGGATATTCTCCACCCAGCCGGCCACCCGCAGGCTCTCTCCGATGCGGTCCTCCGTCATTTCCTTCAGCGTCAGGTCCCGATAACAGTTTTTCATAATAATCTCCTTTTTGAAATGCTCGCAAAACAGCCCCGGACATGGCCAAAAAAAACCATATCCGGGGCGAATAGTCATACTTATCCGCGGTACCACCCGCATTCACAGATCGCTCTGCCTCAAAACCGCATAACGGACGGCTGCCGTACAACCCTACGCCATCCCCCATCAGGGGCAATGCTTTCAGACTGTCTGCTCCGGAGTGTTCCCCATATCAGCTTCCGCAAACGGCGCTCTCAGTCGGTGACGCCGTATTCCTGTCGTTTCCCCTGAAAGGAGTCTCCTTCCCTGCATTCTTGCAACAGAATATCACATTGCGAAACAGATTGCAAGCAAAAAATCATTCCAACGGTCCGCCCCAATGGTCCGCGAAGAGATATTTGAGTCCTTGATATTTCAGCCAATCAACACTGTCTTTCCCTCGAAAGCAAGGCCATAGGAATGAATTCTGTCCGCGGATATTCCCCTGGATGTCAGGCTTTCCGCATATCTTTTGTCTCTGATCTGCTTCTGCGCTTCCTTCACCGTATCCTCAAGCGACCGCTCTCTTCCCGGATCACGGACCTTAAATTCCAGTATGACTGCCGGATCCTGCTCATTACACGGCTCCAGCACCACATCATAGCGCCCGAATCCGCTCTCCCGGTTGGACGTGATCAGATATCTTCCTTTTAGATCCACTATCAGCCCAAGCACAAAGCCATGATAAAACCGTTCCGGTTCCGTCTCCTCAGAAGGATGGTTTCCACTGTCAAAGAAGCTGAACGTCTGTAACGCCACCTGATTCATATACAAATTCATATATCCAATGTCCCCCAGAAGGAGCGCCCGGATAAAATCATTATAGTGGGTATCCGGATTATGAAACCAGCGCCGTACCATGCGCTGAAATTCCTTTTTAACCTCCAGATTGGTCAGCTCCAGATGATAAAGCGTATCCTCATTTTCCTCCTCCGAGACCTCAACCGTTTTTAAATAACCGGATGAAAGAAGCAGACTCCAGATTGCTTCCGGATTCCCATCCATCTGATCAAATACAATCTCCTCATCCAGAACCGATGTTATGGATCTGTCAGAAAGCAAATCCTCCGCCGCGGTCTTCACCTCCGGACCGCTTTCCCTGATCAGCTTACTGACAAGGTTGTTGGAGCTTGTATTGGCCCAATAGGTTCCGGTCTTTTTATTTTCCAGAAATTTTGTGATGGACCAGGGATTGTAAATATCCGTCCTGTGCCCAAAATGAAAGCCGTCATACCATTCTCTGACCTTTTCCATTGAATCAGTCATATCAAAAGCACGGAGCGCTTCCATCACCTCCGCCTCCGTAAAGCCAAAAGCAGACTCGTATTTTTGAGATGTGGTGGTGATCACGTCCAGATTATTCAGGTCAGAAAAAATAGATTCCCTGCTGATCCGC
Organism: Lachnospiraceae bacterium; assembly: GCA_021202575.1. Lineage (GTDB taxonomy): Bacteria > Bacillota > Clostridia > Lachnospirales > Lachnospiraceae > RGIG6307. The sequence continues at coordinate 954 of JAJQCU010000084.1, read as the reverse complement.
GTAATTCCTGTCAAAAGTCCCTTTTCAAGATACGGATTTGTCTTAAAAGTCATATTAAAAAGGCTTCTCGTGAACGCTGTCAGATCATTCCAATATCCATACACATACGCTTCCTGAAGGGGCGTATCATATTCATCAAGTAAAATGATCACCTTCCTGCCATAATATCGGCTCAGGCAAAGCACCAGCCTCTGAAGAGAAGCCGCCGCCACCTCATCCGTCATATCCGGTCTGATATACTCAAAGAATTCTTTCTCCTGCGGATTCAGTGCGTCTGACTCCGTCAGATAAAAATATTTCGCATATAAATCCAGAATTGTCTGAATAATAGCTCCCCGGGCCACCTGATAGTTCCTGCCCTTAATGCCGGCAAAGCTCAGAAAAAGCACCGGATATGTCCCCTGAAGGCTTCGATAAGCTTCATCCTTCCAGATACTCAGCCCTTCAAACAGATCCCCTCTTCCCGCGAACTGGTTGGACCAGAAGTGCTGCATCATGCTCATGTTCAGGGTTTTGCCAAAACGTCTCGGCCGGGTGATCAGAGTCACATCCGCGCCGCTTTTCCACCACTCGCGGATGAAGTCCGTCTTGTCAATATAAAAATAATCCTTCGTTCGGATTTTTCCGAAATCCTGTACGCCGATCCCAATTGTTTTTCCCATATGCAGCACCCCTTTTCCCACGCGGATTCCGCCGCTGCTTGCGCACTCCATCATCAAAAGCCTGATTTTATGCCCATCTTATCTTATTCGCTGGGAAAATACAAGTGGTTTCTGTATAAGCCGGGAAAACACAAGTGATTTCTGCCTTCTCAGCCCAGCCGCTGCTTTTCTCTCATTTCCTTCTCAGCACTCCTCACCGCCATCCGCTCCCTGACGCGGGAAACAGCCTCTTCCACATTCTTCACCTTATACACATTCTCCCGGTCTCTCAGCCGGAAACGATATATGGGAA
>JAJQCU010000015.1 GCA_021202575.1 Lachnospiraceae bacterium | reverse complement strand
ATAACGTGACCATGCGGATTGACACAGTGGTGTTTTTCCAGATTACCGACCCCAAGCTGTACACTTACGGCGTGGAGAACCCGCTGATGGCCATAGAGAATCTGACGGCCACCACGCTGAGAAATATTATCGGCGAGATGGAGCTTGACCAGACTCTGACCAGCCGCGAGACCATCAATACCAAGATGCGTTCCTCCCTGGATGTGGCTACCGACCCCTGGGGGATCAAGGTCAACCGGGTGGAGCTGAAGAATATCATTCCTCCCACGGAGATTCAGAACGCCATGGAGAGGCAGATGAAGGCGGAGCGTGAGCGCCGTGAGGCGGTTACCAGGGCCGAGGGCGAAAAGAAGGCGGCAGTGCTGCAGGCGGAAGGGCAGAAGATGTCCGCCATCCTGAACGCGGAGGCGGAGAAGGAGGCGGCGATCTTAAGGGCGGAAGCGGAGAAGGAGAAGCGCATCCGTGAGGCCGAGGGCCAGGCGGAGGCCATTGTGAAGGTGCAGCAGGCCAAGGCGGATGGACTCCGGATGCTGAAGGAGGCCGCCGCGGACGAGGCGGTGCTTCGCTTAAAGAGCCTGGAGGCCTTTGAGAAGGCCGCGGACGGGCAGGCCACCAAGATTATTATTCCCTCGGAGATTCAGGGGCTTGCCGGATTGGCCAGCAGTGTGAAGGAGATTGTGAAGGACTGATCAGCCGTTGATATCGTGAACGACAAATCCATTTGCAAAGGGGACCGGAAGGGGTTCTCTGACAGGAAAGAAGAGATATTAACGGAAACGGGAAAGAGACGACAGACATGAACTTAAAAGGAAGAAGCTTTTTAAAATTACTGGATTTTACGCCGGAGGAGATTACCTTCCTGCTGGATCTGGCGGCGGACTATAAGGACAAAAAGAAAAAGGGCGTCCCAGTGGATGAATTCAGGGGCAAAAATGTGGCGCTTATTTTTGAGAAGACCAGCACCAGGACCCGCTGCTCCTTTGAGGTGGCGGCCCATGACCTTGGCATGGGAACCACCTATCTGGACCCCGTCGGATCCCAGATCGGCAAGAAGGAGAGCATCGCGGATACCGCCCGGGTGCTGGGCAGCATGTATGAGGGCATTGAGTACCGGGGCTTTGGGCAGGAAATCGTGGAGGAGCTGGCGAGATATGCCGGTGTGCCGGTATGGAACGGGCTGACCAACGAATTTCATCCCACCCAGATGCTGGCGGATTTGCTGACGATCCGGGAGGAATTCGGACACCTGAAGGGCATTCGCCTTTGCTATATGGGCGACGCCCGCTATAACATGGGAAACTCTCTGATGGTGGCCTGCGCGAAGATGGGGATGCACTTTACTGCCTGCACCGACAGCAGATATTTTCCGGCACAGGAGCTGGTGAATACCTGCCGTGAGACCGCTGATGAGACCGGCGGCAGTGTGACGCTGACGGACAAAGTGGAGGAGGGCGTTGCCGGCGCGGATGTGGTTTACACGGACGTGTGGGTTTCTATGGGAGAGCCGGACGAGGTCTGGGCGGAGAGAATCGCCGTCCTTTCCCCCTATCAGGTCAATCGAAAAGCCATGGAGCTGGCCGGAGAAGGGGCGATTTTCATGCACTGTCTGCCCGCGTTCCATGATTTAAAGACCACCATAGGAGCTCAGGTTGGCGCGAAGTTCTCCCTGACAGAGATGGAGGTCACCGATGAGGTGTTTGAATCCGCGCAGTCCAGAGTCTTTCCGGAGGCGGAAAACCGGATGCATACCATCAAGGCGGTGATGGCGGCGACTCTGGGGAAGGAGCTGTGACGCGGCGGGCTAATGTGCGAAGCACAGTCTCCAAAAGCCTCGCCGTAGTCCGAGGAAGCAATCCATGATGAAACAGGAAATTTTAGCAATGTTAAAGGCGTGCCCGGATTATCTGTCCGGGCAAATGCTGTGCGATTATTTTCAGGTCAGCCGCACCGCCGTCTGGAAGGTGATGAATCAGCTCAAGAGCGAGGGATACCATATTGAAGCGGCGCCGAACAGGGGATACAGGCTCATTCAGGATACGGATATTTTTCAGGAGGAGGAGCTGCAGCGGGCTGTGCGCGGCAAATGGGCGGGCTGTAAGGTGATTTACAAAAAGACCACCGGTTCTACCAATCTGGACGCGGCGGCCATGGCGGGGGAGCTTCCCCATGGAGCGGTGATTGTGGCGGACGAGCAGACCGCGGGCCGGGGCAGAAGAGGACGAAGCTGGGTCAGCGAGGCTGAGGGAAATATTTATTTTTCCCTTCTTCTGAAGCCGGATTTCCTGCCGGAGAGAGCGTCCATGGTGACGCTGGTGATGGCGCTGGCGGTGGCGGAAGCCATTGAGAATGTGACAAAGCTGTCAGCGGGAATCAAATGGCCCAACGACATCGTGATCGGCGGCAAAAAGGTTTGCGGTATCCTGACGGAGCTGCGGGCGGAGCCTGATCTGATCCATCACATTGTGATCGGCGTTGGGATCAATGCCCACCAGAAAAATTTTTCGGAGGAAGCGCTTGCTTACGCCACCTCCATCGACCTGGAGACGGGAGGCTTTCTCAACCGCACGGAGCTGATCACGGAGGTCTGGGCCAGGTTTGAGGCGCTTTACGATGAATTTGAGAGGACGCTGGACCTTGGCGCCCTGCGGGAAGACTACAACGTCCGTCTGGTCAGCCTGGGGCAGGAGGTCCGGATTCTGGACCCGAAGGGAGAATATACCGCAGTTTCCGGAGGCATCGATGAAAAGGGGCGGCTCCAGGTGACAAAGGAGGACGGCAGCCGGGAGAGCATTTTCGCCGGTGAGGTCAGCGTCCGGGGGATTTATGGATATGTGTGATACAAGGAACCGGAAATCTGTGTATTACACTGATTATGATTGCTTGCATTGAGCTCCATTGAATGGAGATGATTTTGAATGGAAGAAAGAATTGTGCTCTGCGGCGCCAACGCCTATGAGCAGAAATATTATTTTAATGAAAAATTTAAGCAGATTCCCCAGTCTATCCAGGACGAGCTGCATATCATCTGTGTGCTGTTTACCGAGGAGGTTGGAGGAATTTTTACCTTTGTGTATGAGCCGGACGGCTCCCTGTCTCTGGAGACGACTGCCGAGGAGGACGACATTTATTATGATGAGATTGGCAGTGGGCTTCTGATTGGCCAGATTCGGCAGACAAGGCAGGAAATGATTGAGACGCTGGAGTTGTATTACCGGGTCTTTATCCTCCATGAAAGCTTCGACCTGGAGGATGAGGACTGACGGACGCATTGCATTTGCGGAAGGAAAAGGAAAGCCGCGGCCACGCTGAATTTGCAGGAAAAGGAAAGCCGCAGTCGTGCTGAATTCGCTGAAAAGGAAAGCTGCGGCCACGCTGAATTCGCGGGAAAAGGAAAGTCGGCGGCTGTGCTGAAACTGCGGAAGGAAAGAGAGGCTTTCGGTGCGGCGGGTCTTTGAAAAGTATGAAACAGTTAAAAATCGGAAATGTAACCCTGAAAAACAGCATCATTCTGGCCCCCATGGCAGGCGTCACAGACCTGCCTTTTCGTTTGCTCTGCAGAGAGCAGGGGGCGGCATTGGTCTGCATGGAAATGATCAGCGCCAAGGCTTTATTTTACAAAAATAAAAATACCCGGCAGCTTCTGGAAATCCATCCGGACGAGCGGCCTGTATCCCTGCAGCTTTTCGGCTCTGACCCGGACATCATGGCGGAAATGGCAAAGCGGATTGAGGAGCTGCCCTTTGCCATTCTGGACATCAACATGGGCTGTCCGGTGCCCAAGGTGGTTAACAACGGGGAGGGAAGCGCCCTGATGAGAAACCCAGGGCTGGCAGGGGAAATCATTGAAAAAGTGGCGGGAGCCATTGATAAGCCGGTGACGGTCAAGATCCGCAAGGGCTTTAACGATGACGAGGTGAACGCGGTGGAGATCGCCTATATCGCTCAGGAAAGCGGCGCGGCGGCGGTGGCGGTCCACGGGCGCACCAGGGAGCAGTATTACAGCGGCCATGCTGACTGGGATATTATCCGGCAGGTCAAGGAGAGGGTATCCATCCCGGTCATTGGCAACGGGGATGTTCTCAGCGGAGAGGACGCGAAGCGGATGTTTCAGGAAACTGGCTGCGACGGGATTATGATCGGAAGAGGCTGCCAGGGAAATCCCTGGATTTTCCGTCAGATCGCGGGATATCTGGAGACAGGACAGATGCTCCCCGGACCCACTGCGGAGGAGAAGGCACGGACCGTGCGGCGGCATATTGATTTACAGCTGCAGTACAAGGGAGAGTATACCGCCGTCCGGGAGATGAGAAAGCACCTGTCCTGGTACAGCGCGGGGCTGCCGGGGTCGGCGGCCTTCCGCCGGCAGATCAATGGGGCGGAGACTGCGCGGCAGCTGTATGAGTGCGTGGAGCGGATGTTTACGGCGTGAAGCCGTTCACGCAGCTTCCCGCCATCTTGGTGGGAACATTATTGAAGAATTTTCTGATGGCGTTTATTGAAGGTGTGACAACTAAAAAGTGAATCATTTTTGTGCCTTGGCGGGATGCTGGGGCATTTTTTCGTGCGAAAGTCGGCCATTTTGCGTTGCTGAATCAATGGAAACTGTGATACTATCCCGTTTTCGACACTTTAGGATTTTAAAAGAGGTGAGAACCCTTGAAAATAAAGGAAATCACCTCTTTTCCTGTGCTTAAACCATGTTGTATGTTTGATCTATTTTAAAATTTTTTTGATCTTCTGGTTTAGCTCCTTTGGTTTGTAATGCATCCTGTCCAGATCCAGATCCGTCAGTTTTGTCAGCGCGTCGAGCGTTTTGCTTCCATTATATAGTGCCATGTATTCTACATCATGCACGTTCGTGACATTCATATTCTTCAGCGTGGTAATTAAATCCTGTGTGGTGACGTGCGTCCCCTGTTCATCCAGTTTTGCTTCCAATAAACGGTATACCAGCAGGGCGGTATAACAGATTAGGAAATGCGCCCGTATCCTGTCCGGGAGACGGTGGTTGACCGGCCTCCCGCTGAAGTTCGTCTTCATAATCCGGAAGCAGTCCTCGATCTGGTACCTTTTATGGGATACCGCCAGGATATCCCTGGCCGGGTCGTCCAGGTTGGTAGCTACGGCATAGTACCCGTCATATTTTTCCTCCTCTTCGATTTTTGCCTTGTCAAGCTCATATGTGACAGCCGCCTTTTCCCCGGATTTTGTCTCTGCTACCCTCTTCATAAACCTCCTGACATCATTTGGCCCCTTTTTGATTTCTTCCGGGTCTTTTTTCTCCAGCAGTTTCTCCGCCCGCTCGACCTGCCTTTTGCGGACTGCCCTCTGGTATTCCATCATTTTCCGTGAAAAAGTGACGATAACCTTCTGCTTCAGCTGCCCGGCCGCTTTGACCTTCTTCACGCTGCCGTCTTTTAATACTTTTTCCTCATATAGCCCAAGGTCAAGCGCACTGTCCGCATTGATGATTTTGTATGCGGAGTCGTTATACAGTTCCCGGTTTTCCTCTTTGTAACGTTCGACGCACTTAATGGCACCGACCGTCACAGGATTGTCATTGTATCGCAGGCGGTAATGATAGTCGTTAAAGACAGCTTCCTTAAGGGTTTTGCTGAGTTTTTTGATGGACTGGGTGACAATGAAAGCCCGCCCTCCCATGCTGTTGAACTGGCGGATATGGTAAGAACCAAGGTCGGCATCCGCGCAGTAGATGAATTTCGCGCCACCTGTCATTTTCAGCACTTCTTTTTCCAGGGGGATGGCAGTGACCTGCTCGCTGGTGTTGCCTGGGTGGAGGCACATCGTGATGGGGATGCCTTTTTTATCCATAAAAAGGCCCATTTCCACGATCGGGTTGGGGCGGTGTTCCTTGCTGACACCGTACTGCCTTAAGCCACGGAGGACTTCCCCGGTTACCTCATCTACCACATCCTCGTCTGGCTGTTCGCTCTCAAAATAGAAGTTCGTGCAGTCATAGTAAAGGACGGAAGGGTCCCTTTCCACAACAGAATTACTGTGCTGGTAAAGCCAGGAGAGGTAACCGTCATAGTTTTCATCTAAGAGGTCCATGAAACGGAGAATGTGCTGGTAACCAAAATCCGGCTTTTCATAATAGGAACCCAGGTGGTTCCAGGTATCCAGCTTGGAGCCTGGGTCAAGGATGCGGGCATAAGTGAGGAAACGGGAGATCGTAAAGCAGTCAAAGGTCACTTTCCTGTCAGAGGTTTTCTGTTTAAAGAAATCTTTCAGGTCCAGGCCCTTCATGATGTCCTGGAGGAAGAAGTAGCCGATATTGGACCAAGTGAGGGAAGAGGCCTTATCATCCGAACGGGGTACCCTTTCATTAAAATCAGCGGTCAGGGTATAGGAGACCCGGCCGACGCGGTACTCCTCGTTCATCTTGCGGATTTCTTCCCTGACATAAGCTTCCGGGTCGTCAGTGATTTTCAGGAGTTCGGAATGCTTGCCGAATTTTTTGACGTTCCGGGTAGTGGTTTTCTTGCCGTTGCGGAAGCCTTGCTGGGCATAATAAGTTGGGTCTTTCAGGCGTTTATCAAAGTAAAGTTTCATAACAGCACCTCCGTCCCTATTATACCATAAACATACGACACATACAACACCTAAATTGAAAAAATTTGACAAAAAAATAAGCCTAAATCAAGGCTTTGAGAGCATTTTGAAATTGAACAAGTGTCGAAAACCCGACAGACCAGTGGTATCGCCGTCAATCTCGACTGTAATACCCTTAATCCTGCTTGTTGCCACGCGTCCTCGCCTCCGTTTCCAAAATTTTCTGTTGATTTTTTCATTTCTCCGCATATAATAAATAAGGC
>JAJQCU010000301.1 GCA_021202575.1 Lachnospiraceae bacterium | reverse complement strand
GCTTTGAGGTGGGAAAGGCGGCGATGGATTTTCTGGTGGCAATTTCAGGCAGCAGGGTGAATCTGTTGGTGGACTTTTTCGGCGGGGCGACGCTTATGAACTGGCAGGTGGTGAAGGAGCTTGTAGCCTACGGGCGTTCCCTGGAGGAGCCAAACCACAAGAAATTCCGCTTCACCCTGACCACCAACGGCGTCCTGCTGAATGACGAGATTCTGGAATTCGCCAACCGGGAGATGAGCAATCTTGTGCTCTCCATCGATGGGCGGCGGGTGGTTCACGACCGGATGCGTCCCTTCAGAAACGGGAAGGGCAGCTATGACCTGATTGTGCCGAAATTTCAGAAGGCCGCGGAGAGCAGGAAGCAGACCAATTATTATGTGAGGGGCACCTATACTCACCATAATCTGGATTTTTCGGAGGACGTGAAGCATCTGGCTGAGCTTGGCTTTGAACAGATTTCTGTGGAACCGGTGGTGGCCGGCCCGGAGGACGATTATGCTATCCGCACGGAGGACATTCCGGTGCTGCTGGAGGAGTATGATAAGCTGGCGAAATATCTGCTGGAGAGAAGGAAAGCGGGAAAGCCGGTGAATTTCTTTCATTTCATGATCGATCTGGAGGGCGGCCCCTGCGTGTCCAAGCGTTTGAGCGGCTGCGGCAGATGCACGGAATATCTGGCGGTGCCGCCCTGGGGGGATTTTTATACCTGCCACCAGTTTGTGGGCAATGAGGATTTTCTGCTGGGCAACGTATTTGAGGGCATAAAAAGACAGGACATTGTGGATGAGTTCAAGTGCTGCAATGTGTACGCCAAACCGAAATGCCGGGACTGCTTCGCCAAATACTATTGCAGCGGCGGTTGCGCCGCCAACTCCTACAATTTCCACGGGGACATCCACGATGCCTACGATGTGGGCTGCGAGCTTCAGAGAAAGCGGATCGAGTGCGCCATCATGATCAAGGCGGCGTTGGCCTGTATAGAAGAGGACGAGCAGCAGATCAGTGAATAGAAAGAGCAGAACGGGCTGCGCTGAAGATTTTTGACCTGCGCTATCGGGAAAACAGACCGGCAGAAACGTCCGGTTATTTCGAAAACGCTGTACCAGGGTCATGGAAATCGGAGGAAAATTACTATGAATCATCTGAAAAAAAATCAGGGCTATCTTGCCATTTTCGGAGTCATCGCGCTGATCGCGGTTCTTTGCTATCAGGCGGTGGTTGGTTTTACAGACGCCGGTTCCTCCGCTTCCAACATTAAGCAGGGGCTGGACCTGGCCGGTGGCGTCAGCATCACCTATCAGGTGGTGGGAGACGAGACGCCCAGCGCTGAGGATATGAGCGATACCAAGAAAAAGCTGGAGGACCGGGTGCAGCAGTACAGCACGGAGGCCATCGTTTATCAGGAGGGCGACAACCGGTTCAGCATTGAGATTCCGGGCATCACTGACGCGGACGAGATTCTGGCGGAGCTTGGCAGACCGGGGGCACTGTATTTTATCGCGGAGACGGATTCTGACGGTAATTATAATTACGCCATTTATGAAGGCGTGGATGAAAACGGCAATTATAATTTTTCCAGCGGGGGCGTTACCTATTATTACGCGCTGACGAAAACCATTGAGGAACTGGAGGAGGACGGCTCCATTGTGCTTTATGGCACGGATGTGGCGGATGCCCAGGCGGGGACATATTCCGGCACCACCGGCACGGAATACATCGTGCAGCTGACGCTGACTGACGAGGGAGCGGAGAAGTTTGCCGTGGCCACTGAGAAGGCGGCGGGCAAGGAGACCATTGGTATCTATTACGACGGCTCCTTCAAGAGCGTACCCAGCGTGAACAGCGCCATTACCGATGGTGTGGCGCAGATTTCCGGGATGGATTCCTACGCGGAGGCGGAAGCTCTGGCCAGCACTATCCGGATTGGCAGCTTAAGCCTGGAGCTGGAGGAGGTCTACAATAAGGTGGTGGGCGCCCAGCTGGGCGGCGAAGCGCTGGAAAAGAGCCTGCAGGCCGGCGCCGTGGGCCTGATTATCATTATTGTTTTCATGATCGCGGTGTATTTCCTGCCCGGTTTCTGCGCGGGGCTGGCGCTGTGCATGTATGTGCCAGCCATTGTGGTGCTGATTCACGGCTTTGACCTGACGCTGACGCTGCCAGGTGTGGCGGGTATTATTCTGTCCATCGGCATGGCGGTGGACGCCAATGTGATTATTTTCGCCAGAATCCGGGAGGAGCTGGCTGCCGGGAAGACGGTGAAAAGCTCCATCAAAACCGGCTTTGACAAGGCTTTTTCCGCCATCCTGGACGGCAACGTGACCACCATGATCGCGGCGCTGGTGCTGATGGTCATGGGAAGCGGCGTGATCCGGGGCTTTGCGCAGACGCTGATGCTGGGCATCGCGCTGTCCATGTTTACTTCGCTGGTCATCACCAGACTGCTGGTGAACGCGTTCTATGCCATCGGCTTTAAGGACAAGAAGCTTTACGGCGTCGGCAAAGAGCATAAGACCATCAATTTTCTGGGAAAAAGACATGCTTTCTTTGCGCTCAGCGGCGTTCTGATTGCCCTTGGCGTGGCTTTCATGGTATATCACGGGGCGAACGGAGAGGGAAGCCTGAACTTCGGGCTGGAGTTTTCCGGAGGCACCTCCACCAGCGTCATATTTGAGGACAGCGTGACGCTGGAGTGGGTGGAGGAGGAGATTGTGCCCCTCTTTGAGGAGGTCACCGGCAGCGGCAGTATCCAGGTGCAGGTGGTGGACGGCGGGGAAGAGGTCGTCATCAAGACTCTGACCCTGACGCAGGAGGAGAGAGAAGAATTGCGGGTGGCCCTGGTGGAAAATTACGGCGTCAATGACGAGCTGATCACCTCCGAGACCATCAGCTCCACCATCAGCTCCGAGACCAGGCGGGAAACGGTGATCGCCGTGCTGGTGGCGGTAGTGTGCATGCTGATTTACATCCGCCTTCGCTTCAGCGACCTCCGTTTCGGGATCAGCGCCGTGGCTGCGCTGGTGCATGATGTGCTGATTGTGCTGGGCTTTTATGCCATTTCCAGAATCACTGTGGGCAATACCTTCATTGCCTGTATCCTGACCATCGTGGGCTACTCCATCAACGCCACCATCGTGATTTTTGACAGAATCCGTGAGAACCTGAAAGAGGCGAAAAAGAACGCGAAGACGGAGGACATCGTCAACAGCTCCATCACTCAGACCCTGTCCAGAAGTATTTTCACCTCACTGACAACCTTTGTCAAGGTGGCCTGCCTTTATGCCTGGGGCGTAACCTCCATCAGAGAATTTGCCCTGCCGCTGATGATCGGCATTGTCTGCGGCACCTATTCCTCCGTGTGCCTGACCGGCAGCCTGTGGTATCTGCTGCATGAGAGGACGGGGAAGAGGAGCGGGTAATTTTTGAATTTCGGGAAAATATGTGTCTTCTGGAAATGCCTATAAAGGGAAGAAAATGCCTGGATCCCTGAATGAACTGCATTTATGAAAAATGGAAGACCTGTGTGCTGTCTGGATGGAACGGGACGGCGCACAGGTCTTTTGCGTTGGGTGCTTACAGACTTTCCAGTATTCCCTGGGCGATAGCGTTCGCTACCTGATAAAATTTCTGGTCAAAGAGGGCGTTATCCTGATCATTATTGATAAAGCCGACCTCCACTAAAACCGCCGGCATATAGGTGCGCCGCAGCACCGCCAGGTCGGGTCTTTCGTTGACGCCCTGGTCGGCAAAGCCGATGGCCTCCAGCCGGGCGTTGATATTCGCGGCCATAATGGCGGCCAGGCTGTTTGGGGAGTACACCAGGCTCTCTATCCCGGTATACTGCCCGGGAATAGGACTGGAATTGCGGTGGATGGACACAAAATAATCCGCGCCCGAGGCGTTCCCCACCTCCGCCTTCTGCGTGGGTGTCTGATAAATATCCGTTGTCCTTGTGTAGAGCACGTTGACGCCGCTTTCGCTTAAGATGTCGCCGATGGCCAGCGTCAATCTGAGAGTGTCATCCTTTTCCTGGCGGCCTTCATGGGTGGCGCCCGGGTCTGCGCCGCCGTGGGGCGGCAGAAAGTTGCGGGTATTTGTACCGATGTGGTACGTTTGATCTTTTGTAGAGTTATCTTTCGTAGAAAATTGAAATCTGCTGTGTCGTAGAAAATTGAAATCTGCTGTTGACAAATTTCAAGAGAAGTGGTATGGTCTTTTTGAAAAGAGAAGCAGTTTTTTGCCACTTGTCTACAATGTATTGTAGTCCTTGAGTGGGTTACTTGCTTCTCTTTTTATGTCCAGAAGATCATACAAAAACAGTTTTCCATAGGATGTCCTGTTAACAAGCAAACGTGCCGAATAGAAATTATAATTTTCCGTTTTTTGTTCATCGGCATAAACAGGCAAAGCAAAGCGTGTTTTATAATAATACCATCCCTTTTTCGCCATAGAAGAATGCTTGTCCTTTCGATTTTCATGAAAGTCCTTTTCCGTAGCAATTTCCAGCATCTCAGGTATAGCCTGTGCAGCATTCGCCTTCACCTTGGCATTTGTTCCTTTCAATCGTTTCGTATATTTGGAGCCTGTATATTCATCAGGAAATTTTTGCCCGATATAAACAATGTCTCCTGTTTCAGCGATTGTCACGATTTCACCCATATATCTCTTTAAATATTTTTCCACAGCAGACCAGTCAATATTTTGCCTGTTCTTAAAAATAATATCCGGTATTACTACGATCTTATGACCGTTTTCATCCATTACAATCTTCATATTCTTTCATTCACCTTCTTTCTATCCATGACATTAATTTTCATAAGTATCCGGAAACAAATGCGCCAACTCGTCTGAAAAGTTGTATGAGATTTTTATTCTGTGATCCTCGTGAACTAAAATCTCATGGATCATCTCCACTACCATATCCCGATCCAGCTTTTCCACGTTCCGGAATGTGAGCAGCCGTTTTACCCACGGGCTTTCCAAAACGTCTCCGGCAGTCCTCTCTGCGGACTGGCGTTCCAGATCTTCCTTCTGCTTTGTAAGCATTTCTTCTTTTTTTACATAATCCTGTCTGTAAGTGACAAACTCGTCTTTGGAAATCAGCCCCTCCCGGTAATCCTCATAAACCGCCTTTTTGAGGTTTTTCAGCTTTTCCAGCTCTGCGGACAAACGGTTCCTTTCGTTTCCGGTTTGACGTTTTGCGAAAGCCTCCTGCGCCTGATTCTGTTCAATCAGTTCCCGAAGATTCTCCACACTCTTTATGATTGCATTCAGGTCGTTTCGTATCACATCCTCGAGAACCGAATATGGAATGGCATGTGCGCTGCAATACTGTCTGCCGGAGCGGACATAAGTTCCGCAATAGTAGTTGATACTCCCAGAGCCATGTCCGGGAGATCCGATTTTCTTCACCAGCGCCCTGCCGCAGTCCCCGCATTTTAAGAATCCAGCAAACACAGACATATTGGAATTCAGATTTAGCTCGCGCGTCCGGCGTTTCAATAATTCCTGCGTCTTCTGCCAAGTGTCCGGATCAATGATGGCTTCGTGTGTGTTCTCCACAATAATCCAGTCTTCTTTATCCACGCTGCGCTGTCTGCCTTTCATTCGCTGAGTTTTTCTGCCCTGCACCATATTTCCGGCATACATTTCATTTTTCAGGATGCGGTTCACCGTGGAGTATGTCCAATAAGACGTGCTTTCCAGTTTCTGGCTGTTCCGATAATTTTCGCCGTTCATCCGCTTATATTCGGACGGACACACAACCCCATCTTCATTCAACGCTTTCGCAATACTGTTTTTTCCATATCCGCTGACATACATTTTGAAAATCCGGCGCACCACATTCGCGGCGTAATCGTCAATCACCAGCTTATTTTTGTCAATGGGAGATTTCCGATACCCATAGGATGCAAATGCCCCGATAAACTCCCCTGCCTTTTGTTTGGTTTTCATGGACGCGTGGACTTTCTTTGAGATGTCCCTGGCGTATTGCTCATTGAAAATATTTTTGATCGGCAGCAGAATATCATAAGCTTGTTTCATGCTGTCAATATTGTCCGTAATGGCGATAAAGCGCACGTCGTTATCCGGAAAATAACGTTCCAGATATCGGCCGGTCTCAATATAATCTCTCCCGAATCTTGACAAATCTTTAACAATCACGCAGTTTACATTTCCATCCTTGATGTCATCCATCATTCTTTGGAAAGAAGGTCTTTGAAAGCTAAGTCCCGTGAATCCGTCGTCCACATAGGTGTCGTAGACTACAAATTCATCCTTGCCATTCAGAAAATCCGCGATCAGTTTTCTCTGATTTCCTATGCTGTCACTTTCTGCCTTATCACCGTCCTCTCTGGATAACCTGATATATTCAGCTACGTTGAAAAGAGTTTGTTCCTTCATTGCAATGACCTTTCAACCGCTGTCCCTGTGTCCATTGTACCGCAGGAAGCGACATTTTCCAATTCATTTTTGAGGGATTCATCCCTTTTCTGTAAATGCTTTCGGACCAGACGGCTGAGCATTTCCTCGGTAGTGCAGTGGGAGAGGAATTCTCTTTCGATCACATATGATATTTTTTCAGATTTCTTTTCTCTCACCTGGTCAGCTCCTGTTTCAGCTTTACATAATACAACATATGGGGCAGGGCTTATCCTATATACATTCCCCCTTCACTAACCTGTGGTTAGAAGGGTCTCTGGACAAGCTGCATTTTGATATTTTGCGAATAAATTTGCGGGTTGATTTGCCTGTGGAATTTGAGATCCATAGATCAAAAAGAAGAATAGACGTAAAAGCAAGATACGCCCTGTCATACAAAAACCTCGATAATGGTTTCTATATTACAGGGCGTTTT
>JAJQCU010000018.1:1159-6890 GCA_021202575.1 Lachnospiraceae bacterium | reverse complement strand
AAAAGAGGATTTTGAGGGCTTTGTGTAGAATAATCAGTCAGAGAAAATTTTGAGGAGACGAAGATGGCGGATTATGACACGTCGATCAGAGAACGGCTGGAGCAAAGAGAAAAGGAATATCTGAGCCCTTACGCCTCTTTAAGCTGCGAGAGCAGGGGCAGGGAGAGGGAGGAGGTACCCTGCGATATCCGTCCCGCTTATCAGAGGGACAGGGACCGCATCCTTCACTGCAAGTCCTTCCGGCGTCTGAAGGACAAGACACAGGTTTTTCTGACGCCCAACGGCGACCATTACCGGACCCGCCTGACTCACACTCTGGAGGTCTCCCAGATTGCCCGCACCATCGCCAAGGCGCTGCGCATGAATGAGGACCTGACGGAGGCTATCGCGCTGGGCCACGACCTGGGGCATACGCCCTTTGGCCACGCCGGGGAGCGGGCGCTGAACAGAGTTTCCCCCCGCGGCTTTGTCCACAGCGAGCAGAGCGTGCGCGTGGTGGAAAAGCTGGAGAAGGATGGCCGGGGGCTGAATTTAAGCTATGAGGTGCGGGACGGGATCCGCAACCATCAGACAGCCGGGAAGCCTTCTACGCTGGAGGGAAAGATTGTCCGGCTCTCTGACAAGATTGCTTATATTCACCACGATATGGACGACGCGGTCCGGGCGGGAGTTTTAAAGGAGAGCGATATTCCGGTGGAAATCCGCAGAGTCTTAGGGGACACCGGCAGCGCCAGGCTGGACCGGATGGTGCATGATATTATTTCAAATTCCGAGGGAAAGCCGGATATTGTCATGTCGCCGGAGACAGAGGAAAATATGATGGCGCTCAGGGCCTTCATGTACCGGGAGGTGTATGTGAATCCGGTGGTCAAGGCGGACGAGCTCAAGGCGGAGAAGATGATCGAAGCCCTGTACGCGTATTATCTGGAGCATTTGCAGGAGCTCCCGGAGTATATTCTGAACGCGTATCTGGAGGGGGAGCCGAAGGAGGCTGTGGTCTGCGATTATGTGGCCAGTATGAGCGACAAGTTTGCCATCACTACCTTCCAGAAGCTGTATATCCCCAGGTCCTGGCAGGGGTAGGGAACGCGGCTTCATGTGAGAGGGCGGTCGCTCAGGCGGGGACGAAAATGCGGGGGCAGGAAGCCGCGGCGCAGTGAGAGAGCGGAGCAGTGAACAGCCTGTAGATCTTACATAGAGATACTGTGAGAGAAGCGCTCCGGGGCATGCCGGGGCGAAAGAGGGGAAACGTGTATTATTCAGAGGAGATTATAGAGGAAGTCAGGACAAAGAATGACATTGTGGACGTCATCGGCGCCTCTGTGAAGCTGCAGAAGCGGGGAAGCTCCTATTTCGGGCTGTGTCCTTTTCACAATGAAAAGAGCCCGTCCTTCTCCGTGTCCGGGCAGAAACAGATGTATTACTGCTTCGGCTGCGGCGCCGGCGGCAATGTGATTACCTTTGTCATGAATTATGAGAGTTACTCCTTTCAGGAGGCGCTGCGGTATCTGGCCGAGCGGGCGGGAGTGACGCTTCCTGAGGAGGAGGATTCCGGGGAAAGCCGTCAGAAACAGAGCAGGAGGGCGCTTTTGCTGCAGATCAATAAGGAGGCGGCCCGGTATTTCTGCCATCAGCTCCGCACCCCGGGAGGGCGGCAGGGTTATGAGTATCTGAGCGGCCGGGGCCTGTCGGAGGAGACCATCAAGCATTTTGGCCTGGGCTTTTCCCATAAGACGCCTGCGGATCTGACCGCATATCTGAGAGAGAAGGGATACAGCGATGAGCTGCTGACGGAGGCGGGACTGTGCGCCTATGATGAGAACAGGGGGTTTCATGACAAATTCTGGAACCGGGTCATGTTTCCCATCATGGATATCAACCACCGGGTCATCGGCTTCGGCGGCCGGGTCATGGGAGACGGAAAGCCCAAGTATTTGAACAGTCCGGAGACTCCCGTTTTTGATAAGAGCCGCAATCTGTACGGACTGAATTATGCCCGGACCAGCCGGTCGGGGAATCTGATTCTCTGCGAAGGGTACATGGACGTGATCGCCATGCACCAGGCGGGCTTCACACAGGCGGTCGCCTCCCTGGGAACGGCCTTTACCTCAGGACAGGCCTCCCTGATCCGGCGCTACGCCCAGGAGGTGCTGTTAGCCTACGACAGCGACGGCGCGGGAGTGAACGCGGCGCTTCGGGCCATCGGTATTTTAAAGGAGGCCGGACTGTCCGGGAGAGTGATCAATCTGGAGCCCTATAAGGATCCGGATGAGTTCATTAAGAATCTGGGGCAGGAGGAATTTCAGGAGAGGATTCAGAAGGCGGAAGACGGGTTTTTATTTGAAATCCGTATTTTGCGGCGGGGCTTTCAGACGGAGGATCCGGCGCAGAAGACAAAATTTGAGATGGAGCTTGCCCGCAGGCTTTCCGCGATTGAGAACGAGATTGAGCGAGAGAATTATCTTTCAGCCACCGCTAGGGAATATTATATTGATCCCCAGCTTCTGCGGCGGATGGTGAGAAATCTGGCGGCCGCGGGAGGGCAGGTGAAGCCCGTGGAGCGTCCAAGGAGCACGGCAGGGAAAAAACAGACCGCGGAGGATAACCGCAAAAAGACCCAGCGCACGCTGCTCACCTGGATCACCGACGAGCCGGAAATCTACGGCAAAATCAAAAAGTACATACAGCCCGCGGATTTCACGGATGAGTTTTACCGCCGGGTGGCAGAGCTTCTTTTCGGGGAGCTTGAGCAGGGCCGCTGCGACCCTGCCGGCATCATTTCCCGGTTTGAGGATGAGGAGGAGCAGCGGCTGGCGGCGTCGATTTTTCATACCCGGCTGGAGGGGATTGACAATCCGCAGCAGAAGGAAAAGGCGCTGAAGGAGATCCTGTACGCGGTGAAGCAGGGCAGCTGTGAATATTACGCGGAAAAACAGGGGACGGACATCAATGCCTTAAATCAGCTTATCGCCGCAAAGCGCGCTCTGGAAGAGCTTCCCAAAGTGCATATTCTTTTTACGTAAGCTTATACTATTTAAATAATGGAAGGATGGACCATCATGGACGAAAACACAATGGCAAAGTACGAGGAGAAGGTCAAGGCGCTGTTAGCCCTGGGCAAATCCAAAAAGAACATACTGGAATTCACGGAAGTGGCCGAGTTTATGGCCGAGCTGAATTTAACCCCGGAGCAGCTGGACCGGGTGGCGGAGAGCCTGGAGCGCAGCGGTATCGATGTGCTTCGGATTCCCGCGGACGATGACATGGACATGATCGACGAGGACATTCTGCTCAATGACGAGGAGACCGTCGACATAGAGAATATTGATCTGACCGTGCCGGACGGCGTCAGCACGGAGGACCCGGTCAGGATGTATTTAAAGGAAATCGGCAAGGTCCCCCTTCTGACTGCGGAGGAGGAGATTGAGCTGGCCAAAAGGATGGAGGAGGGCGACGAGGAGGCCAAAAAGCGTCTGGCTGAGGCCAATCTGCGCCTTGTGGTCAGTATCGCCAAGCGCTACGTGGGCCGCGGCATGCTCTTTCTTGACCTGATTCAGGAGGGGAATCTGGGTCTGATCAAGGCGGTGGAGAAGTTTGACTACCGCAAGGGCTATAAGTTCTCCACCTACGCTACCTGGTGGATCCGCCAGGCCATCACCCGCGCCATTGCCGACCAGGCCAGGACCATCCGCATTCCTGTCCACATGGTGGAGACCATCAACAAGCTGATCCGCGTCAGCAGGCAGCTGCTGCAGGATCTGGGGCGGGAGCCTACCCCGGAGGAGATCGCTGCGGAGATGGATATGCCCGTGGAGCGCGTCCGGGAGATTATCAAGATCAGCCAGGAGCCGGTTTCCTTAGAGACTCCCATCGGCGAGGAGGAGGACAGCCATCTGGCGGATTTCATTCAGGATGAGAATGTGCCCGTGCCCGCCGAGGCGGCCGCCAACACTCTGTTAAAGGAGCAGCTGGACGAGGTTCTGCAGACCCTGACAGAGAGGGAGCAGAAGGTGCTTCGCCTGCGCTTCGGCCTGGACGACGGCAAGGCCCGCACCTTAGAGGAGGTGGGCAAGGAGTTCAACGTTACCCGTGAGCGTATCCGCCAGATTGAGGCGAAGGCGCTCAGAAAGCTCCGCCATCCTTCCAGGAGCAGAAAGCTGAAGGATTATCTGGATTAAACGGTTTAAGGAGAAGTCAGAATGGCCATCAAGTCGATTGAAATTATGAATGTAATGATTTTTAAGCGTCATCTGCGAAAGGATAATGGGATTTATCGGGCGAAAGAACTTCAAAATGGCGATACGCTGCATGACAGTTTCCGGCTGAATTTTTGCGATGGCATTAATGTTCTGATCGGCGAAAATGGCGTAGGAAAGACCACAATTCTGAAGATGATTTATGCTGCCGCTCAGTTTTCTGTTGAAAGAACGACAGCCGGAAAGACAAAAAATTTTCTGCATTATTTTTCAAATAATCTGAAAAATCAGGAGGCCCTGAAGAATTCAGAACGCGGTAACGATTATTGCGGCTATAAGATTTCAGATGGCAGACACTGTTTTGAGGAAAGTTTATCTCACAATGGTATTGTCAATTATGAAGACTGGCTCGGATTAAATATTCAGTCTGTTTTTATTCCGACGATGGAAATGCTTTCTCATTCCAAAGGCTTTCTGGCGTTAAATGAAAAATATAACATGCCTTTTGACGGTACTCAGCTGGATATCGTGGTGAACGCGTCCCTGCCCGAGGCGAGAGTAATTCCGCCTGCCATGCAGGGTGTTTTGCAAAAAATCAGTAATGTCATTGATGGCACCGTAATTCAGGAAGACGATTGTTTTTATGTGCAGAAAAGTGATGGAAGGAAAATTGAATTTTCACTGGAGGCAGAAGGATTGCGCAAGCTTGGACTGCTCTGGAAGCTGATCAGAAACGGGCTGCTGGAGAATGGTACCATTCTTCTCTGGGATGAGCCGGAGGCAAATTTGAATCCGGAATTATATGCCCTTGTGGCGGAGATTCTGCTCGAGCTTGAAAAGAATGGCGTTCAGATTTTTGTCGCCACGCATAATTATAATTTTGCCAAATATCTTGAGATACGCCGCGAAAGGAAAGAACAGGTAATGTATCACAATTTGTATTTAGGCAGCATTGATGAAGCTGACAGAGTAATGGAGACAAATGCCTGGGCGGAAGATTCCGGGAGGACGGTATTTGGACAGTCGGCGTATCGCCTGGAGGATCTGCGCCCCAATCATCTGATTATCGCGGACAGTAAGCTGCTGGATGAGGTTTATGCACAGTGAGGTATTTCAATGGCAGATATTCTGATGGAGGAAAATGGAGTTTATTGCCTGGACTGTACAAATGCGGTCTGGGCTACGGATCAGATGCATCAGGCATACAGGGACGCGGGGCTTCATATCAATGATGTCGATTTTGTGATTGAGAGTGTAGACGACATGTTTTTGGTCGAGTACAAAAATGCCAGTATTCCGGGAGCGGCGAATCCATCCGCTTTTCAGCCATTGGACAATAAAAAGGTGGATACCGCGGTCAAAAAGTTTTTTGATTCTTTGCATTATCTGGTATTATTGAATAAAACGAAACCTGTGAAATATGTTTACATACTGGAGTATCCCCATGGCGATGTTGTGACGCGCAAAAGGCTGCGTAATTTGCTGAAGGAAAAGCTGCCGTTTGTGCTGCAGGAAAATATAGGAAACGGGAAACG